>JANYFT010000167.1 GCA_025359625.1 Ferruginibacter sp. | reverse complement strand
CCTCGATGCATTTTTATGGCTGGAAAAAAGGATTGAAAACAGGCATGTATTATTTGCGTTCACAAGCTGCCACACAAGCTGTACAGTTTACGATTGAAAAACAAGGCAGTGAAGAAATGGCACCGGTAATACCACAAATACCCGCTGCAACTGCTGCTGTAGAAAACCAGAATAATTTAGATGATATTAATGCTGACTTCATAGGCCCAACCTGTACAATGGAAGATGGTTGTGTGAGTTGTGGTTCGTAATTGGCAAAGAAAATAGTGGGAACGCAGGGAATTTTTTACCTGCGTTTTTTAATGCGTCAAATAATTGCTATTGGTAATGGTGAATAACCTTGATAACTTGAAAGTAGCTTAATCAAGCGACCATTTTTTGTTAACTTTGAAATCAAAATTGTAGCTTGAAAACTCATCATAAAATAATTAATGGCGACAGCAGACAAATGACATTATTGCCCGACAATTCTGTTCATTTGGCTATTACTTCACCGCCCTATTGGCAACTTAAAGACTACGGAACAGACAATCAAATTGGCTTTCACGACAATTACGAAAATTACATCAACAACCTAAATTTAGTTTGGAAAGAGTGCTACCGCACTCTTCACAATGGTTGCAGGTTGTGTGTAAATATTGGCGACCAATTTGCAAGGGCAGTTTATTATGGACGCTATAAAGTAATTCCTATCCGGGAAGAAATTATTAAATTCTGTGAGAACATCGGTTTTGACTATATGGGGGCAGTAATTTGGCAGAAAGTAACGACTTCAAATACAACAGGTGGCGGCGTACAAATGGGTTCTTATCCTTATCCACGAAACGGAATTTTGAAACTTGACTATAAATTTATTAAAACGACATGACTGAATTTTTAGTTCAATGGACTTTAATGAACAACCTACACAAATTGGGGCAAGCTTTAAAATTTGATATTGCAAAAATTATTGGACAAGAGATTACCACCGATTTTGGTAGAATAGATTTTGTTTTATGTAATTCTCAAAATCGACATTTAATAGTTGAATTAGAAACAGAATTAAACAATAAATCAAAGTTGGACTACTGTTTCAATCAGACTTTAAATTATAAGAGTATTAAATTTTCTAATTCTACTGACTATTGCATTCTTTACGCAGAAGAAACTATCCAAAATAATAAAAGAAAAATTGAAAAATTTGGAGCTGACAATGGTATCTTAATACATACATATTCGTTAGAAAAAACCAAAGGGCTTTACAGTGACACCGTTGCACGATTAAGCCTCAATGTTGGTTTAGCTTTACCTAACCCCAAAAATTATACGATTTGTTTTCTCAGATGGCTTAATAAAATCATGAAGCCTTTTTTAGACTTGAGTAAAACTGAACTAACCACAACGGAAATTTTTGGTCCATTTATTAATAAAAGTGGCAGTCGCACAAATTTTAATTGTCACGAAAGAATTGCTTTAGATTTTGAACTCTTCAGAATAAATAGGTCAAAATATGTATTAACTGATTATGGGAAAATATTTGTTCAAAATATTAGTCCTTATGTCTATAATACGAGCAATGTTTCATCAATAAATTTGACAAATGAACAAAAGAGGCTTTTATTAAAAGTTTTGACTAATGGAAATTGGGAAGATAAAATTCATAAGGTATATATTTATTGGTTTCTAAGATTTATTGAAGTTACAAATGGAGCGTGGCTTCCAAGAACTCACAACTTTTCAAAAGATAAGATAGATATTGCCAATGGTTTATTTAATGTATCCTATAAGGGTAGAACGATGTGCGAATTTTTGAATTGGTGTTTTAATTATTGTTCGGAATTAGGATTAGTTGAAAGGATTAAATCCACTACCGATTACGATCAAGTCTTTCTTACGCCCTTGGGCGTTGACATAAATAATATTTTCAGTATTGATTTGACCTTGAAGAAAAGTAGAATGAATTTAGGCTTTAAATATTTAGACTGATAGTAATGGGATAAAAAATACATTAACTAACTAAAATTAATAAATGGAATATATACAAATTGACAACTTTAATGGAAATATAAATATCATATGTAAAGAAGACGGTTCAGGAGAGCCATTAATATTTGACAATATCAAAGATGCCGAGACAACCTTAGAAGAAAATTGCCAAGACGGCATTGTTGTTCCTTTAGCAGATAACATTAAACTATTAAGAAGGATCAACGATTTGTTTGAATCAGGTAAAATTTTATTGGAAGAAGAAACAACAGAAGATAGAAAAAATTATTTGCAACTAAAAAAGGATTTAAAAGATTTTTTTAAACAAAGCTTATTAGCGTAGGTGCATTATCGAAAAAAGAAAATTCATAATATAGAAGTCATAGACCAAATTCGAGCAGATATAGAGCGGTTATCATAATGGAGTTAAGCCAATCCCTATCAAAATTCCAGCTTTGGCCACTTTGTTACTACTGCCCAAATTTTGTATAGTTTCATTTAATCATTTTTTCAATTGCAGAAAGATAGGCGGCGCCAATTGGAAGTTCTGTTTGTTTTATCCAGATACTTTTTCTGTCCATTTTTTGAATGTGCTTTTTTGATACGATATAAGAACGGTGAACCCTTATAAAATCCGAGGCTGGCAATAAAGCTTCTGTTTCCTTGCATTGGCGCAAAAGTATGTCGGGGTGGCTTAAGTGTGTTGGCATACTTGTGCCATACAACCAAAAGAGCTAACAATACTGTGTAACAACAAGAACCATACTCTATTTGGCTATTCACATTGTGTGTATATTTGGGTAACGACGGTGTTTTTTTCACAGACTCCCGATGGTGGCAAACATAAATCGACCGCTTAAATGGAACGACAAAAAATCATAAAACTACTTAAGGAAGATCACAGCTCATTTATCAACTATATAAATGGTTTGACAAATGAAGACTTTTTATTTACCTATCAACAAAAATGGACGGCAGGACAACAACTTGAGCATATTTCTCTTGCAGTAAAGCCCGTTGCACTCGCATTAAGCTTACCTAAATTTTTTATTCGATTTATTTTTGGAAAAGCAAATAGACCAAGTAGAACTTATGAAGATCTGTTAAAGAAATATTTGATCAAATTGGAAAATGGTGGCAGGGCAACAGGAGGATTTATTCCGAAAAATACTACACTAAATCAAAAAGAAGCAATTAGTAAGGTATTGAATAAAAACACAAGTGTATTAGTTTCAAAAATTGAAAAATTTACTGAACAGGAACTTGACACACTACTTCTGCCTCATCCATTGTTAGGCAAATTGACAATAAGAGAAATGCTGTATTTTACAATTTACCATGTTGGACATCACCATGAAATAACAAAACAAAACTTGAAGCTCTCAAACTAAATGCCTGCCACTACAGGCGCAGAACTCCGTCTTGTTGCCCCTTTTAATTAAACTAAAAATTTTGATTTTATTTCGACAGAGTTTTATACGGCGGGGTTTCACGGGTACTGTTTATTTGAAGTGTTAGCTGCGAAAACCTCTAAGGGCAATGTCGTTAAGTAAAGAAAAATGAGAAACTAAATAAGGTTAGGGAACACTATTATTTTTCTACTAAGGTTCAATTCGCTAAAGGAATAACTTTAGTAGAAAACAGAACAAAAAATAACTAACCTTATTGACTTTCTTTGCTTCCTGTCCAGCCGGGCAATGTCATTTCGTTAAGCAAATATTTTAATTGCATTTATAAATTGCACTGCCCTTTAGGGCAGTGATAAAAGAGATCAGAACTCAAATGGGCTTTAGCCCCAATAATTTGGGGCTAAAGCCCGATTAATTATTTTTATTTATCCCCGCCCTAAAGGACGGGGCAATAAAAATCCTTAACTTAATGACATTGCCCGACGGGACTGAAGTTGCTTATTGCGGAATAAGAAAAACAGCCACAAATATTTGGTCACCGGCACTAATTATGCCAATCCATAATTACAAATTTGCTGAAACCAACCCGATAAATTTTTTCCTGTCAATCATCTTTGCACCCAGGCTTTCCAAATGTGATGTGTACACCTGGCAATCTATCAATGCTACTCCCACAGGCGCAGCACTCCGTCCTGTGCCCACTTGTTACTATTCGACAAAACTTGAAATGCTTTTATAGTAGCAGGTTTAGTAACATTCAGACACAGGATGGAGCCCTGCGCCTGATGCGTTTTTTATTTAATCATTTTTTCAATTGCTGAAAGATAGGCGGCGCCAATTGGAAGCTCTGTTTGTTTTATCCAGATACTTTTTCTGTCCATTTTTTGAACGTGTTTTTTTGATACGATATAAGAGCGGTGAACCCTTATAAAATCCGAGGCTGGCAATAAAGCTTCTGTTTCACTCATGGTGAGGCGGGAGGCCATTTTACGGTTCTCCAAAACAAACTCCATGTAATTGCCGCAGCTTTCTACATACAAAATGTCATTTACTTCTACCCTTATTTGCTCGTAACCGCTTTTAATAAAAAGTGTTTTTGATTCGTTAAAATCTGCAGTGGGACTGCTTCTAAACAGTAATAGTTCCTGTGCCTTATTGCTCGCTCTTAAAAAACGGGCCAGCGAAAATGGCTTCAGTAAGTAATCAACCGCATCCAATTCAAAGCTCTGCACAGCATGCTCGCTGTAGGCAGTCGTGAAAATAACCATCGGCGGATTGGAAAGTGATTTCAAAAAATCTATTCCCGATATATCCGGCATTTTAATATCCAGAAAAATGAGATCAATTTTTTCTTTCTGCAAATATTCAATCGCATTAAATGCGTTTGTAAATGTTGCAGCCAATTCAACAAAAGAAATTTTTGAAGAAAGATTTTTGATCACTTCCAGCGCAATCGGTTCATCATCTATTGCAATTGCTTTCAGCATGTTGGGTTTGTTTGTTTAAAAGTAACCCCTTCTTTTTATCCAGCGTCATCTGGCTTGTTTTAATTTATTAAGTTTATTTCTTGTGTCAGAAAAATCCCTCAGGGCCAATGCTTTTGAATAAGCTGCAATTGCCTTTTGTTTATCGCCCATGGCATCATACAGATCACCCATTGAATCAAAGGCATTGAAGCTTTCAGGATAATTGTCCGTATTCATTTTAAAAAAGTACATGGCCCTGTCAAACTGTTTAGATCCCATCAACTGGTATCCCAATCCATTTGCCATTTGTTCAGGCGGCGAAACCTTGTAACCCATTTGTTTGCTTATCATTTTATAATGGGCAGTCAGGATGGTATCTGCTTTAAAAGCAGGATCAAAAAATTCCCGGTAAGGGAAATCCAAATTGTAAAAAGCAAAGATGGAACGCATAGCATCGTTTTCAGCAATCAATGGTACTGAGCCATGATTGTAATCGGGATAATATTTCCAGGTAAAGGACAATCCGGTTTTTGTATTGGCAGCTACGGAATGTCCCAGTTTTAAAATAGAACGGATATGCAGGCTCATCATATTAGTATCCTTCTGAACCTGCAAAGTATCCATTCCTTTGACCATTGTATTAGCAACAGCAAGAAACAAGGAACGGCCTTTGAAATTAATTTTTTCCAACACTGCTGTTACTTGTTTTAATAATTTTTGATTGTCCCAAAACATGCTTGGATCAATCGCTACATAAGCATTGAATAAGCCTGTATGATTGATTAATATGTGCATGGCTGTTAAACCGCCAAATGAGTGGCCGATCAATAAACGATAGGGAGCCGTAGGGTATAAAGAATCAATATGCGGAATCAGTTCTTTTTGCATAAATGAAATAAAATTTTCGCCGCCGCCAGAATGTGCCGCAGACATACTATCTAGCATAGGAGCTGAGTTGACATGCGTTGGTGTAAGGTCACGGGTGCGGTCGGTATTGGGTATGCCCACTACTATCATTTGTGGAAACGAAATATTGCCACCACCACCGCCAGCCTGTTGTATCATACTGGCAACTGTAGCAAAATTATTTTCGTCACCATCCAAAAGATATATAACCGGGTAATGCTGTTTTGCAAAAATGCCATCCGGCGAAGTTGTATCCGGCAGGTGTATCCATATCTTCCGGTTTTCTTTTAAAATGGTTGAATACACATTGTCTGCTTTTCCTATTACAATGGTATTATTGGTTTGCGCATGTATGGCTATGCTTATTAAAACAGCGACTGATAATAGGAATGATTTCATAATGATTTTATTGTGGTGATTGATAAATAGTTTATTTGGAGGCTATGGTTGAATGGAGAGTTGTACAAAAAATTCTTTCCCATCACCATTCGCTGAAACCTGGAACCTGCCGGGGTAAAGTAATTTCAAACGTTCCAACACATTTTTAAAACCGATGCCCGACCTATCTTTTTCCGGGTCATTATCCTGCCGTGGATGCATGCTGTTGCGTACTTCAAAAAGAATCTCTTTTTCATTGCAGGCAAGGTTGATTTTTATCCATGATTTTTTCTTAAGGCTGATGCCATGCTTAAAGGCATTTTCAACAAGCGGTATCAATAACATAGGGGCTATTTTATGATTGCAATTTTGCCCGGTAATATTGTCTTCAATTATAATTTCAGGGGAAGATTGAGTGCGTAATTTTTGAAGCGATATATAATTTTTCAGGTAATCAATTTCACGGCTCATGTAAATAAAATCAAGGTTATTTTCATGTAGCATAAAACGCATCATGTCGCCCAGCTTTTGAATGCCTTCTGCAGTGCGGTCTGCGTTTTCCTGCAAAGCCGTACCGTATAAAGTGTTGAGTACATTAAATAAAAAATGTGGGTTTATCTGCGACCGCAGGAATTGAAGATCAGCTTTTGATTTTACCAGTGCTTTTTCTGTACCCGTCAACGCCAGTATCTTATCTTTTTTTTGCTGGTAAACAAGCCATGTGATGGGCGTTACAATAAATAACTGAACTGCCCAGGCGATTATTAAAATGCTCAAATAATCTGTAGAATAAGCAAAAAGAAAAGGAAGCGTGAATAAAAAAGTAGTTACCAGTAAACGGGCAATTATTGGCCTGCTTAAAAATGGCATATCCCCTTTTAGTGGAAACAGCCAGTAGGTATTGCTTATGAAAACAAGAAACAAAGGAATCACAAAAGAGAAGAATACAACAGAGAACCTGTTATCATGCACCAGGTTAAAGGAAGTTAAAAAGACGGGCACTAAAAAGATCTGTATTAAAAATGTGGTAACCTGGTTACAGATCAATATCCGGTAAGCTCTTCTGCCTTCCGGTCTTTCAATTTGGTAAATGACAATTTCACGTACACATACATACAATGCATATAAACCCAGCGATAAAAATACCACTGCATAACCAGCCCCAATATTTATTTGTGAGTTAGGAATGTTCTTATTAAAGAAAATAGAAAAACCGGGATAATTGAACAGCCACTGATGTCTAAAATATTCAGCGATATTATTGGCTGTGCCAAGTAACAAAACAATTAAAAGAATTTGCAAAATCAGCCACACCATTTTTTTTACAACTTTACCAGCCATACCCTTCAATGACATTTTCATTTTGGTGAGTGATATGGAAATCTGAGCAGTACCAGCCTCTATTTTTTTTGGCAATAATAAACGGGGGATGATAAACAGATTAATAAACAGGAAAGCCAGATAAGCAAGTAAAGCCAACCCAATATCGGGTAGCAAGACATTTATGTATGGATTAAATGGGGTACGAGTATTAATAAAAGGGCCAGCAAACTGATCTACCGGTGTATTATTTACATTCCACAAATACCCGACAAACGCAATGGCAGCCAGCATTGTAACAAATATCATTTCGTGTTGACGCCATCTTACTTTCATTGTTTTTTATTTTTACCAAAAGTAGGCCGTCCTTAAAATGCGTTATTGAATATGTGACAGAAGAGGAGAAAAATGTGATGGAATTTAGGATATGCTTATAACCTGGGGTGAACTTATAAATTATCAGCAAGCAATGCCATAAATTTTTCACGTTCAATCATCCTTGCACCAAGGCTTTCCAAATGCGCTGTGTA
>JANYFT010000141.1 GCA_025359625.1 Ferruginibacter sp. | reverse complement strand
CAAATGTTTGGTGGAGTGCCTTTGAGAATAACTCAAGCCACGAGAGCTGACCAGATTAATATACCAAGAAACACGGTTGATGAAGTGTATGCACAAATTATACAGGACTTTAAAGATGCAGAAGCAAGCCTGCCAGCAACTGCACCCAAAGGGATTGTAAAAAAGTGGGCAGCCTCTGCTTATCTTGCTAAAGTTTATTTAACCAAAAAGGATTATCCAAATGCGCTGGCAAAAGCAACAGAAGTAATTAGCAGTAACACATATACCCTTGCTACAACATTTAAAGATGTATTTGATATTGAGAAGAAAAACGGTCCGGAAGATATTTTTGCAATTCAATTTATACGTGTTGATGGGCAGGGATCAAGGTTAGATGCACTTAGCGGCTGGGGAATTACTTCTGCTGATCCAGGTTTGTATCCTAAATTCAGTCCTGCTGATAACAGAAGAAATACTACATTTCAAAAGCCTACAGACCCCACTTCTAACCAGGGTAAGTGGCAAGACCCGGCAAAGGTGAGTGGAGATGGTTCAGGGTATAATTTTATCGTTTATCGATATGCTGATTTAGTACTGATAAAAGCTGAAGCTGAGAATGAAGTAAATGGCCCCACGCCTGCTGCATACCTGGAAATTAAAAAAATTAGAGACAGGGCAGGCTTGCCTGTTCTTGCTGACGGTTTAACAAAAGATCAGTTCAGGGATGCTGTTTTAAATGAGCGTAACCTTGAACTGGCCTTGGAACAAGTAAGGTGGTTTGATTTAAAACGTACCAGTAGGCTTAAGAGTACTTTAACTGCTGCAGGAAGGCCATGGAATGATAAATATTATTTGTTCCCCATTCCACAATCTGAAATTGATGCAAGCAATGGCTTGATTAAACAAAATGATGGATACTAATATCAATATTTGATTAAATAACAAGTAACTTTTAATATCCCTTTCAGTTAGTTAATGAAGTAAAATCTCTGCTATGCTGAAAGGGATTTTTTTATAGGATGAACAAAATAAAATATACTCCCTGTATACTTGCTGCAGCCTTAACAATCGTGAGTGTTTTTTATCTAACAGGTTGTGATGGCAGCCACGCTGAAGAAAATAAAAATAAACAAAATCAACTTTTTGAGAGTGTGGCTCCATCTGCATCAGGAGTTTCATTTACCAATACAATCACCACCAGCGATTCACTTAACCTGGTAAATTTTGAGTACATCTATATAGGTGGCGGGGTCGGTATCGGTGATTATAATGGAGACGGACTGCAGGATATTTTTCTTGTGGGCAATATGGTTCCTTCAAAATTATATTTGAACAAAGGCAATTTAAAATTTGAGGATATAACAATTGCATCAGGAATTAAAACCGGTGGTTGGCCATTTGGGGTATCCGTTGCCGATGTAAATGCAGACGGATTGCCGGATATTTTTTTAAGCACGGGGGGTAAAACCAACAAGGCTGTTTACAAAAATGAGTTGTTTATCAATTTAGGAGTTGACAAATCCGGTATTCCTCAATTTAAAGAAATGACAGAAGAGTATGGGTTGGCAGAACCTTCACTTTCTATCCAGTCTGTTTTTTTTGATTATGATAAGGATGGGGATTTGGATATGTATGAATTAAATGGCGGTTCTTATGACCGTTCCCCAAATGTGCCTTATCCAATAAGAAAAGATGGTTCTGCAAAAAATACCGACAGGCTTTATAGAAATGATTTTGATCCTACACTCGGTCATGCTGTATTTACCGATGTTTCAAAAGTAGCAAATATTGTAGAAGAAGGCTATGGACTTGGTGTTTCAATAGTAGATATTAATGAAGATGGCTGGCCTGATATTTATGTTACGAATGATTATCTATCCAATGACCTGTTGTATATCAATAACCGTAATGGAAGCTTTAAGGAGGAGGCTGCTAAATACTTTAATCATACCAGCCATTTTGCAATGGGCAATGATGTAGGCGATATTAATAATGATGGCCTGATGGATATGGTGGCGGTAGATATGTTACCAGAAAAAAGAAAAGATAGAATGCAAATGTTGGGGCCAAATGCCTACGATAATTTTTATTATGCACAAAGCCAGGGATACCTTAATCAGTATATGCGTAATACACTTCAATTAAACCAGGGCATGGGTAAATTTAGTGAAATAGGCCAAATGTCCGGCATCTATAAAACAAGCTGGAGCTGGGCACCGCTGTTTGCAGATTTTGACAATGATGGTTACCAGGATTTATTTATCACCAACGGTTTTGGTAAAGATGTTACAGACCTTGACTTTGTAAAATTCAGGAAAGATATTTCTGCCTATACCAATACAAACGACAAAAAAACCCAAAGTAACAAGGAAATTGCCAGTGCACTTAACGAAAGGCCGGGCATAAAAAAGCACCCTTATATATACAAAAATAAGCAGGATAATACCTTTGAAGACATGAGTGAAAAATGGGGCTTTATGGAAACGGTATATTCAAATGGTGCGGCTTATGTTGATCTGGATAATGATGGCGACCTTGACATTGTTACAAACAACATGGATGCACCGGCACATATTTATAAAAATAAAACCAATGATGCAGGTAAAATTTCACTAAACAATTTTTTGAGGGTACAGTTAAAAGGCCCCCCTAAAAATCTTCTGGCAACAGGCAGCACCGTAAAAATAAATTATAATGGGAATACACAGGTACGTTTTTTATCAACAGTGAGGGGTTTCGAAAGCTCGGTGGAGCAGGCATTACACTTTGGCCTCGGTAACAATAAAATGATTGATTCTCTTGCTGTAACATGGCCCGATGGAAAAATCACTGTACAAAAAAATATCAAGGCAAACAATTTTTTAAAAATCAATTACAACGATAAAAATTTTATACAGCCGGAAAAAGGGATTACTGAACCTCCTGCCGCATTTACTGCTGTGTCACCATTATCATTAGGGATAGATTATAAAGACAAACACACAGATTTTATTGATTTTAATTTTGAAAGATTAATCCCACGTAAATATTCTGAAAACGGGCAGGGCATTGCTGTTGCCGATGTAAACAATGACGGGTTGGAAGATTTTTTTATTGGTGGTGCCTTTCAGCAAACAGGAAAAATTTACATCCAAAATGCTAACGCAAAATTTACCGGCAAACCAATCAGTAAATATGCAGATGGCGTGGTGGATGCCGGTTCGCTTTTTTTTGATG
>JANYFT010000085.1 GCA_025359625.1 Ferruginibacter sp. | reverse complement strand
GATCAAAATATTCTTTCCAATAATTTAACCAGTTGATATCAATGGAACCCATATCCAATATCCTGGTAATTAAAAAAAGTTTTTTAAAGTGCATGCGCTTCCACTTGTCCATATCATAATCTATCAACAGGGCTGACCTTCTCCAGGTGGCCCATCCCCACATATTCATAAACCGGGCGTACCCATACGACCTGTCGTTGGTAAAAGTATAACCAAGGTTAGTACCGCCTATTGAAATAATATTCTTATCATCTTTATACTTTACAAGCAACTGCCCACAATAATAAAAAAAACTTTGGTCTGGCAAACAATCATCTTCCAAAATAATGCCCCATTCCTCATGTTTAAAAAACCAGATGATTCCCTCTGATACCGCCTTTTTACAGCCTGCATTCTCTTCCCTAAAAAGTGTTTTCACTTCGCAAGGCCAGTCTATACCCTCCAGCACAATTGATCTTGCCAGTCCACAGTCTTTTGCTTCTTCAGTTTTTTGGCTCCGTGGCCCGTCGGCCGCTACATACAGGCAGGCAGGTTGTATTTTTTTTATTTGCTCAAATACCGTTGCTGTTGTTTCAGGCCTGTTGAAAATTAATAATAAAATAGGGGTAGTAAACATATTTACCAATAGGTTCCTCCTTCTACCTTTTCAGAACCAGCGGGCTTTTCATCGGAAGACGGGTTTATCCAGGATTCATTAAACAGGGCTTTTACTTTTGGAAAATCATACCAGCGTTTCCCTTTTATTCCAAAAAGTATTTGAGTGGCACCACCCATATGAATAGCCACTTTTCCCATCGTCATTTTAATAAAATTACCCAATGGCATTCCATATGCACCAGCACCAATGATGGCTACATCAAAGTCCTCTTTTAATACTTCTGCACACATAAAATCCAATGCACCAAACCAATCATCAAATCCCTGGGTGTTATCAGCTACCGTTTGAATTGCCGGTATAATTTTAAGCCTGAAAGCGGGCAAAATATTTTTATTGGCAAACAACAATTCTCTTTTTAAATATTGATCATGTATGGATTTAGCGAAGGGGTGAATGACCAATACTTTTTTACCGGCTAAAGCACGGCTCCAGGGGTTATCAAAATAATAGGGTTCAATAGCCGGAAGGTTTATTAATTGAATACCGGGTTTAAAAAAATTTGCAACCCTATCTTCCCCAACATTCCAAACACCCAACACATCAATATTCTTAATAAAATCAAGATAATAATTTGAAAACCGGTCCATGCTCTCCTGTGTAAATGGGAAAAACCCTGATACATCGCATAAAATATGCTGATGATGCTGGTTCCATAGCTGGCTCTTATCATGTCGCCTTTCATTCAGATAAAAAAGAACAGTTGCTAATTCGCTCGACCCAAACCGGGTTATAAAACAAGGCTCACTTGCTATCACCTTTTTTAAAATTAATTCATTAGCTGAATCATCTGGCAATATATACCTGCCTATGCGGCGATAGTAAAGTGTAGCAAGTCGTTTTCTTTTATAAGCAGCCCTTATTTTATTGCGTATTTTTTTTAGCGTCGCAATCATAGTGAACTATTGTTGTTGGTTTTAAATAGTACTTCAATCATTTAAATTGTATGAGATTAACTAATATTTTTTTGGAGACTAATGTTATATTCATCAAATAAAAAATTATTGGCCAGATCACGTAAACAACAAATCCATTTCACTATACCATTTGCTTTTTACAAAATGGGTATCCACCCTTTCTTTGCCGGCTTTTCCGAATTCAACTGCCTTATTGTTGTCATTTAAAAGTGACAATATGGCCTTAGCAGCGGCATGGGGTTGTTCTATAGCCACTACCAACCCGGTTTCGTTTTCAATAACAGATTCGGGCAAGCCCTGCCTGTTTGATACAACACAGGGTTTTTGAAAATACATGGCCCCCAACGCAGCAATACCGTGGCTTTCAAAAATGCTTGGTTGAAAATAAATAGTGCAATCGCTATATAATTGTTCTATATTTTTTTGGTAACCTATAAACTTTATTTGTGGAATATCTTTTACTATTTGCCTACAGTCTGCTAACAAATCGCCGTCGCCTGCCCATATAAATTCAACCCCCTTATTGGGATAATGCAATAACACTTCCTTGCAAACATCTATCCACAAAAAAGGGCTTTTATAGTACACCGCAGAACCAACCGTTAATACTTTTTTTATAGGTGACGCATTGTGTTGAACAGTAGCATGCGTTAGCGGCTGGTAAAAATTGTGGACCACTTTTATACTGCGATACTTCCGCCCGCTTGTCCAGTTTTTTAAAATATGCTCCCTGGCACTTTTAGAAACGGTAATAATCTGTTTCCTTTTTGAAAAACTAAAATTGAGCAGCCTTCTTTTCAAATTATCCATCCAGTTCAAGGTGATGGTATGTATGATATAGGTTACCCTTAAAGGCGACAACATAAGAGATAATAATACTTCGGGGTTGGATGCTGAAATTACTAAGTGTCCAGCTCTCAATTTTACAATTTGTTTCCAGAAATAAATCAACTCTTTAAGGTGATAAATAAGAGAGCCCTGGTTTTTTTGATAAAATACCGTTCCTTCAAATTTGGTACGTATCACGTCAAACTCCAGTGGATGAACGATGAACGGGTATTGTGCCTGCAGGGCCAGCACTTCTTCATCGCACTGATTTTTTGTCAGCATTACCGTAACCAGGTAATCTTTTTTGGAAAGGTATTCAATCAAATAAAAAAAATAAGTTCTCGTTCCTCCATATTCAGTAAAGGATGGTACCAATAAAATGGATCTTCTTTTTTTTGGAGTGACTAAAACTAAACAATACCAAAAAATAAGGCGGAGAGAAAGAAAAAAAATAAGGACAAACCTGCCTAACATATATTTTTTATACAAGTTTTTATTGTTATTCCTGCTATCCTGACCAGGTTATCGTTTTTTAAAAATTTGCCAGATACAGTGCTAAAACTATTTCTATCCCTTGATCTTGCGTCTTATAAAATTATTCAGCCGGTTAAAAAACCGGGTGCTGTTTTGATAACCAAGTTTCAATGTGTAAGGAAACAAGGAAATGAAAATGCAAATCCACATTTTAAAAAGATCAAGCTTTTCAAGCTCCCATAAGCCCAATGATTTATCCGCATTTATTCCATCGTTCTCTGTGCATTCTTCTACTATCAAATCTATTGGGTTTCCAAAATAAAAAGGGAATTTTTGCAGGTTAAGCATTCTGCCATGCAAATAAAAATCGGCTACATTAAAATTTTTTCTCCCTGCATTTGTATAAGTGCTTACCAATAAATATCGGCTGCTTGATTGTTGATAGTTCCGTAATATGGAATAAATATTTTGATAGGATAAATGAATGAAACAGTCTCTTGTAAGAATTAGGTCAGCTTTTGGTACAGGGCCTTTGGTAAGATCAATGATATGAAATGCGGCCTTGTACGTTGCAAATGTTTGACGGTGTTTTTCTATAATTCCAGTTACAATATCTGCACCGTGGTATTGTATTCCGTTTTGCATCAGCAGAGGCAAAATTTCCTTTATCCAAAAAAGATCACCACAAGGTGCATCCAATATATTTGTTACACCATATTTTTCCAACAGCAAAGGAATCTGTTGCCTTATAACCCTTGTTTGCTGCATATTGGAACCAGGACCCGAAACCGAATCTGTATCCGACCAGTAATTTGCGGCTGCTGCTTTTTCAAAGGCCTGTCTTAGTGCGGGGTTCATGTACTGAGTTGTATTTTTTTAATTTTTATTTACTGCAGGCTTGCCGGTAATTTGGGAGACCAGCATATTTTTTAACATCCTTAAATAAAAATTACTGCTCATAACTGTTAATTTATTACCTGCAATTTTAAAAAGCAATGGTATATCTTTCAATCCAGGTGTATTAAACTGCGTGGCGTAAAACAGCCACACCTCTCTTAAAAATTTATAAAGTAACCTGTCATCATAAAATTTTTTAATTGCATTGCTGCTATACATATCTGTAAGTAAGTGTTTGATTTTTTTAAATGAAATTGTATCAATTACCGCAGGCTGTTTTGTTAGTATGCTGATAGCAAATAAAACATCGTAATTTTTATTTGTAAAAGCTATCAATTTTTTTAACTGATGCTCCCTTATTTCTACTGCCGCATCGATAAGGCTTTTGAATTTTGTGATAGATTGCTGTTCACTATGTTTTCTATACAACAACAATGATTCCGGTAAATTTTCAATCTTTCCTATTTCCATGATTCGTGTCCACAACTCATAATCTTCGGTGGGTTCAAATACCGGGTTGTAGCGTAGCTGGTGCTGTATTAAAACGCTGCGTCTTATAAACACTGTTGGGTGTGCTACTGGAACATTCATTAACGCCACCACTTTTGCTTCTTCAAAACCAGGCGGCATCCTGATGATTGTGTCTGTACCTGATAATTGATAGCTGCTGCCACACACCGCTACATCCGGATTGTTGTCCATAAAGAGCACTTGTTTTGCAAATCTTTCCGGCAATGCAATATCATCGCCATCCATCCTGGCTATGTATTCCCCTTTTGCCATCTCCAGCCCCATATTCAGGCTAACAGTATAGCCTGAATTTTTTGGCTTTCTTATTAATTGAATTCTCGAGTCTGTTACCGTTTGTAAATATTCGTAGGTACCGTCAGTTGAGTAATCATCAATAATAAAAAACTCAAAGTCTCTAAATGTTTGTGTTAAAATGCTGGCTACACTTTCTTCAATGTAAGCAACGCAATTATAAACCGGCATTACCACTGATATTTGTGGGTTCATTAACTAATCCTTTAAATTAATAAATTCAAAAAAATCCCTAAACCTGTTTTGCCATGTATGGTGATGAATGCTTTTTTGATATCCCGCTGCTGCGATAGCATCCCTTTGAATTGTATTTTTTGTGTAATAATGAATCTTTTCTGATAAGTCATGTTCATTATGATAGCAGATAATTTCCTTTCCTATTTTGAATAACTCTGCTATCTCATCGGAATATTGAGTGCATAAAAATGAGCCACACATTGTCGCTTCATAGTCTCTTAGATTAGACCCAAATAAGACCTGATGATTGAAATAGTCATGGTTAAAGCGGCTTTCCTGGATATTAACCACTATTCCAGCCTCACTCAGTACCCTTACATATTTATGATCGCTTAAAGAAGGATGCAAATTTTTTGAATAGTCTCTTCTTAATAACGATAAGATTTTCTCATTTAAATGCCTGTATTGATTACGTAGTTGCTCTTCTAAATCCTGCTCAACAATATTTTTTTGTAAATTGATATTTGACGCCGTTTTACGAATTTCATACCCGGCTGCATTTGATAATACACTTTTGACTAATGTTTTGAAATTTTTATTTGCAGCATTATTTATTTCTTCATTTTTAATACTTGTATTTGATATAATTTTCTCTTCCATCCATCCACTGCCATATATTTGGATGTTAACTTTATGTTGCAATAAACGCCAAAATAAATAGGCCCTTTGTCCATAAACAGAACCAATAAAAACAGTCTCGTTATTTTTAACAAGTGAAGGTTTGTAAAAAGAGGAATTTG
>JANYFT010000067.1 GCA_025359625.1 Ferruginibacter sp. | reverse complement strand
GGGAACTATAGCTGAATACCTAAAAGAGAAAATGAACATACCATTAGAAATAGTTAAACGTAATGATAATAATAGCTGGGAGGTTATACCCAAACGATGGATTGTAGAAAGAACATTTGCATGGCTATTAAACTTTAGGAGATTAGTAATGGATGATGAAAGAACTAAAGAATCTGCTATTAGCTTTGTTTATATAGCAATGCTTAATCTAATGGGTAAAAAATTTAATTAACTCAAACAGCTTCTAAATTATTGAAATTTATATTTAGATACCAGCAATGTTTAATTGCTTTTTTGCATTTTACCCGCCCTTATCTGCACAGCAAATAAAGCAATACTAACCAGTACTCCATTTTGAGGCGCAACGATCACAAAAATCTATCCCCGGAATTGCATCTTGATAAATTGTATAAAAGTAATCAACAGGCATTCGTCTTTACCTGATAAACAACTGCGTAATAAAGCATTTTTATATTATCTTCCAGTTTTATAACGATCAATACATAAAACCCAATACCTAAGGCTGTCGGTACACCGGCTACATATTCAAAAACCAATTGCTGAGTTAGTAATTTCCATTTGTAGTTTAGAGGAAAAATTTTTAAATGACTTGATAGCAGTTGGTATGATGAAGTGATCAAAGTCTGTTCAGAAGCCTTTAAAAAAATTACTGGTATTTAATCATAAACCAATTCAAAATAAGATCATCATGAAAGCAAGATCCATCAAGGGAAATTCAACAGAAGAAATTAATACAGCCTTACAGCAAACCCTGGCCAACGGTTTTAAACCAACGCAGGCAACTGTTTTTATTTCCAAAAAGCAAGACCATGCAGCCATCATCAAATTACTTAACAATGAAGGCATTGCCATTTTCGGCGCTACTACCAACGGCGAGTTTATTGATGGAGAAACCGGCATGGGCACCATAGCTATTCTATTGCTGGATATAAACCCCGATTATTTCAGCATCATGGCAGATGAATTCCCTGGAAAGAATTATCGGGAGAAAACAAACCTGGTGGCAAAGAAAGCATTGGAACTATTTGCTAAGCCTGCTTTTCTTATTTGCTGCAGCAACACCGAAACAGATGCAGAACAGTTGCTGCTGGGCTTTGAAGACATTGTAGGCAAAGGCGTAAATGTGTATGGTGGTGCCGCAGGAGATGACTATTCTTTTTCGGAACAAATTGTGTTTACCAATTCCTTTGAAAGCAGCCGGGGCATGGTAATATTGGTGCTAAATGAAGATAAGATCAGTATAAAAGGTCGTGCCACCTGTGGTTGGAATGCAATAGGCACAATAAGAACCGTTACAAAAAGTGAAGGCAACCACGTATTTACAGTGGATGATATTCCTGTGCTTGACTTAACTGCAAAATATGGCGGTATTCAAAATGTATCACCGGATAATGCAAACCTGATCTTAGAGATCGCCTCTACCTTTCCATTACAAATGCAAAGAGAAAAAGGCGATCCCGTGATGCGTCCCGGGTTGCTTATAGATTGGAGTGACCGTTCCTTTTATTGCAGCGGATCCGTACCACAGGGTTGTAAAGTGCGCTTTTCGCTACCGCCCGATTTTGATGTGGTTGACAAAGTGATCAATGCTGTTGAAGAAATGAAAACTGTTGAAATGCCAGAAGCAGATGCAGTGATCGTTTTTAGCTGTGCCGGCAGGCAGCTTGCTTTAGGCCCTATGATACAGCAGGAAATAGAAGGAATAAAAAATGTGTGGAAAGTGCCCATGGCAGGGATGTTCTCCAATGCAGAACTGGGCAGGGCAACGGGAGGAAATTTAGAGATGCATAACCTCACCACTTGTTGTATAGCATTAAAAGAAAAATAATCTCTCCGCCGCCGCAGCAGAGAATTTGATCATAGAATGAATAATTGGATTAAAGAACTTTATAGAAAAAGAAAAAATGAACCAACACCTTCAAAGTATATTACATTTTATTGAGCAGGATAAAAGTTTATCTGCAGCAGAAAAGAATGCACTTTTAAAATCGTTAAAAGATGCGGATAAAGAATTTGAAATAACCAGTTTTAAATTAGACCGTACAGAAAAGGTTAAACGCACTACAGCAATTTTATTAGAAGAAACCATTGAAGAACTGGAACAGAAAAGGAAAGCAGTGGAGGCACAAAATAGGGAACTGGAAATTGAATCTTCACTCGAAAGAGTTAGAACGGTTGCCATGGGCATGAAAAAACCAGGTGACCTTTTAGACATCTGCGAAATACTTTTTAAAGAACTTGCCGCTCTTAGCTTTATTGAACTCAGGAATACGATGATCAATATTCATAATGATAAAAAAAACTCTTTACTGAATTATGATTATTCCGGTAATACCGATAAAACAGTTACGGATATCCCATACACTTTTCATCCGCTTGTTGAAAAGCAGGTCAGGGTTACAAAAGCTGCGCCTGACGCCTTTTTTGATTTTTCCTTTGCAGGCGAAGAATTAAGATCATTCAGGGAGTTAAGAAAAAATAACGGGGAACAGGACGATCCACAACTTGAAATTACTGATGCGCTGTACTACTATTTTTACTCTATAGGAGATGGTTCGGTAGGCATCTCCACTTACAGCCCGATAAATGATCAAAAACTGGAATTGCTAAAACGCTTTCGTAATGTATTTGACCTGGCGTACAAAAGATATGTCGATATCAGCAATGCCGAAGCGCAGGCAAAAGAAGCACAGATTGAACTGGCATTAGAAAGAGTGCGTGCAAGAACGATGGCCATGCAAAAAAGTGATGAATTAAATGAAGTAGTCTTTGAATTATTTGAACAAATGAATCCTCTTGGATTCGCACAATGGGGATGTGCCATCGCTCTGGCCGATGAAACCAATGAGGGTTTTAACCAATGGTTGTCTTCTCCCACCGAAAGAAAACCTACCGGAAGTATTCATGTTCCAAAGATTGACCATCGTGTTTTTGACGAATTATTATCTGTTTATACGGATCAATTGCCTCAGCTCACGATTGAAATACAGGATACTGAAAATTACAATTGGGACCTGTTATGGTTTGAAGAAGCAGATTTTAACAAAACACCGCAGCCGGTTAAAGACTCGATACTTGCATCCACTAAAGTGGTGTTTTCAACAGTCTCCTTACGCTATGGCCTGATGCTCGCCATTGATGATAATCCGATACCGCAGGATATGATAAAAATCCTGAGTCGCTTTGCAAAAGTTTTTGAACAAACCTATACCCGTTTTCTCGATCTGCAAAAAGCAGAAGCGCAGGCAAGGGAATCGCAAATTCAATTAGCGTTAGAGAGGGTTCGTGCAAGAACAATGGCCATGCAGCATAGTGATGAACTGCAGGATGCCGCATTGGTACTGGTTAACCAGGTAAAAGCATTGAGTGTACCCGTATTTGGTTGTGGGTTTAATATTTGGGATAACGACCGGAAGGTCGCTACTGCGTGGATGGCCGGCGAGGATCGTATTCAACCGCCTTTCAAAACATCGTCCTCCGAAGATGTTTTTGTTCATATTCATGAGGCTGCACAAAAAAGTGAGGCGCTGTTTGTAAGAGAACAAAGGGGTGAGGAATTGAAAACACATTACAGGTACATGACCTCTATTCCAACTTTTAAAGCTGTTGTGGAGAAGATGGCTGAAGCAGGGATAGCTGTACCAACATGTCAAATTATTCACTGTGCTTTTTTTGCCCAGGGATATCTCATGTTTATTACATACGAAGCTGTGCCGGAAGCACATCATATTTTCAAACGCTTTGCAAGCGTCTTCGAACAAACCTATACCCGTTTTCTTGACCTGCAAAAAGCAGAAGCACAGGCAAGGGAAGCTCAAATTGAACTGGCATTGGAAAGAGTGCGTGCCCGTACCATGGCCATGCAGCATAGCGAAGAATTAAAAGATGCGGCCTCATTGCTGTTTCAACAAGTATCAGTATTGGGCATTCACTCCTGGACTTCGGGGTTTCAACTCTGGGATAAAGACCAGAAAGCGGTAACTGTTTGGACGTGTACGGAGGGAGTGATGGTTCCGCCTTTTATTATGCCCGCTACAGAAGAAACGTCAATGATACATATTCTTGAAGCTGCAAAAAGGGGGGAAATACTTTATGTAGAAGAAATGGGTGGCGAGGCTTTGGAAAATCATTACAAGTATATGGCCTCGCTTCCCTCAACAAAAGCAGCGTTTGAAAGCATAGCAGCGGAGGCAATTGAATTGCCCGCATTTCAAATATTTCATGCTGCATATTTCTCGTATGGTTTTCTGCTGTTCATTACACGTAAGCCGTGCCCGGAAGCCTATGACATATTTAAAAGATTTGCGAAAGTATTTGACCAAACTTATACCCGTTTTCTCGACCTGCAAAAAGCAGAAGCACAGGCAAGGGAAGCACGGATTCAATTGGCAATGGAAAGAGTGCGTGCAAGAACAATGGCCATGCAGCGAAGCGATGAATTGGCCGATGCTGCATCATTATTATTTAAGCTGATTAGTGATTTTGATTTAAAAATTTGGTCAAGTGCTTTTCAAATATGGAATGCCGATGATATCTCAAGTACTGCATGGGCGAGTGCTCCGGATGGAAGCATCCAGGCCCCTTTCCGGTTGCCCTATGATGAAGACATTTACTTCAAAAAAATTTATGAAGCCAGGCAAAGAGGAGAAGATTTTTTTGTTATCGAATCGAGTGGAAAGGAATTGGAAGAAACTTACCATTACATGTTTAATCTTCCCGGTGTAAAAGAATATTTTGATGATGCTCAGGAGTTGGGTTTCCCAATTCCAACATATCAAATTACCCATTGCGTCTTTTTCCCGAATGGCTACTTGATGTTCATTACTTATGTGCCATGTCCTGAAATGTGGGATATCTTTAAACGCTTTGCAAAAGTGTTCGAACAAACCTATACCCGTTTTCTTGATCTGCAAAAAGCAGAAGCACAGGCAAAGGAAGCACAGATAGAAACGGCATTGGAAAGAGTGAGAAGCAGAACAATGGGCATGCAAAAAAGTGAAGAGCTTAAAGATGTAATAAAAATTGTTTATCAGCAACTCACTCATTTAAAAATCAATCTTGAACATGCGGGTTTTGTTGTAGACTATACTCCGGGAGGCGACTGGCATTTTTGGATCGCTGATGAGCAGGATATTCCTTCTAAAATTACGCATCCATATTTTGAGTCTGTTTGGGCAACTCAATTTAATGAAGCGAAAGAAAAAGGCACAGATTTTTTTGCCACCAATTTAAATTTTGAAGAAAAGAACAAATTTTACAATGAGCTTTTATCATATGTGCCCGGGTTACCAGAAGCATCAAAAGATTTTTATTTAAACTGTCCGGGGCTGGCAGCATCAACAGTGTTGTTTGATAATGTTGGCCTGTATATAGAAAATTTTTCAGGCACGCTTTATACCGAAGAAGAGAATACTACGCTGATGCGTTTTGGAAAAGTATTTCAACAAACCTATACCCGTTTTCTGGATTTGCAAAAGGCAGAAGCACAGGCAAGAGAGGCACAGATAGAAGCTGCTTTGGAAAAAGTTCGTTCATGTTCCTTAGCCATGCACAAAAGTGATGAACTAAATGAGGTGGTATCAATTCTTTTCGCAAAATTAAAAGAACTGCAAATCCCCGTTATAGCGGTTGGCTTAGGCATTTATATTGATGGTTCAAAAGACCTGAATACTTATGTGTGCGGTGAGAATAATGAAGGCTTAGTCATCAACAATTACCGTCTTCCTTATTTCCCTCATAAAATATTGAACGATTTCAACAAAGCCCGTGAGGAGCAATTGGATTTTTTTGTTGGCAATTATTCGAAAGAAGAAAAAAATTCCTTCTATAAATATTTGTTTGAACATGTTGCTGAAATAAGGCATTTGCCGGAAGATATTAAGAGCATGATATTCGAAAGCCCGACATATACCATTACCATGGTGGCGGTTAAAAATGCAACGTTTAATATTAATGATTTTGAAGGGAAGACTTTAACTGAAAAAGAAATTGAAATCATTAAGCGCTTTGCTAAAGTTTTTGATCAATCCTATACCCGTTTCCTCGACCTGCAAAAAGCAGAAGCACAGGCAAAAGAAGCACAGATAGAAGTGGCTTTGGAACGTGTTCGTGCAAGAGCCATGGCTATGCACACTTCAAAGGAGTTAAAAGAAGTTGCATTGGAGTTAAGAAAGCAAATGGGATTACTTGGGCAAAAAGACCTGGAGGTATGTGCCATTCATTTGTATGATGCAGATGAAAATTATTTTGAATCGTGGAGTGCCATGAGGCCACCAGGCGCTGAAGGTGAAATTTTCCAGGGGCAGGCCCGTTTTCCGAAAAGAGGAATTCGTATTGTGGATGAACTGATGGGGCATTATGCTAATGGCAGTAAAGATTATGTACTTGCCAATGAAGAAGAAAAAATTGTTGAATGGTTTAGTGTAATGAAAGCACATGCACCTGAGCTATATGATTCTATTATGCAAGCAGTAGGCGATGCACCCATTAATAAAATGAAAGCTTATTGGTCTGTCGCCGATTTTGCCGGTGGGGCATTAGTTATGGTTACCTACTCTCTACCAGATGAACAATCCCGGAACTTATTACGTAGATCTTCCAATGTATTTGAGTTGGCTTATACCCGCTTCCTCGATTTGCAAAAAGCAGAAGCACAGGCAAGAGAAGCAACTATTGAGGCTGCATTGGAAAAAGTAAGAAGTCGTTCGCTTGCCATGCATACCACCAGTGAACTGGTAGATATGGTTACAGTGATAGTGGAGAAATTAAAAGACCTGGGTGTTATACTAGATGCCAATGGAGTTGTGCTCTGCACCTATTTCCCGGATTCAAAAGATGTATTACATTGGATTGCATCACCGGATTTAAGTTTTGCAGGAAGTTACCTGGTGCCATATTTTGATCATCCATTTTTTAATGACGCATGGCAATCCAAAGAAAGCGGTGAATTGTATTTTTCAAAAGTTTATTCCATTAAAGATAAGAACAGCTTTTTTGAGTATGCTTTTGAACATTCAGATTATAAACATTTTCCGGATGATTTTAAACAGTGGGTATTTCAAAACGATCAACACATCCTCTCCTTTGCCTGGCAGAAGAATTCAGCCATACTAATTCCCTCGTACACTGGTGTTCAGCCTTCTAAAGATGATGTGGCCATTTTAATACGTTTCGTAAAAGTATTTGAACAAGCTTACGTTCGCTTTCTTGATCTGCAAAAAGCAGAAGCACAGGCAAGAGAAGCTCAGATAGAAACAGGCCTGGAACGGGTTCGTTCCCGCAGCCTGGCCATGCACAATACTTCCGAATTGCAGGAGGTCATTCATACGGTACATAGTGAATTGTTGAGATTAAATATTGCTATTCATGGAGGTTCGTTTATTGCAATTAATAGTGATATTAATACAACACTCCGTTGCTGGGGTTCTGGAGGCACTGCCGATACATCAGAGGAAGTACATCTTCCACTTTATGAAAAACCTTTTTGTACCAATCTTCTCAATGGCATAAAAAAGGGCCCTGGATTTTTTACAGAATCATTTACTCAGCAGGAGAAGTTTGATTTTTTCACTTTTTTATTTAAACATGATCCTTGGTCAAAGCTGGATGCCAAACAGAAAAGAGAAACCCTGTCTGATATGGGAGGATATACCCGGTCCGTTTGTGTATCAAAGCATACCAGTATTTTTATCATCAATCACTTGGGCAAACAATTTTCAGCCGCAGATAATGACATTCTTAAACGTTTTGGAAAAGTGTTTGAACAAACCTATACCCGTTTTCTCGATCTGCAAAAAGCAGAAGAACAGGCAAGAGAAGCAATGATTGAAACGGTGCTGGAGAGAGTAAGAAGCCGAACCATGGCTATGCAAAAGAGTGATGAATTGACTGATGTGGCAGGCTTATTATTTGAACAGGTGAGTGCCTTGGGCATTAAAACCTGGACGGCAGGTTTTAATGTATGGAGTGATGACAATAATTCTTACGTGGACTATATAACAAGTCCTAAGGGCGGTTTTATTGAGCCTTATACAGTTCAGACAGAGATGGCTGAGGCATTGATGGATATCAGTAATGCCAGGAAAAGCGGAGTGGAATTTGATGTGCAATATGTTGAAGGAGAAAAGATCAAACAACTGTACCTCGCACTAACCCGGATGGATGAGAAACAGTTTGAAATAATGCTGCAAGACGGAGTCAGGTTCCCTTCTCACCAATATGAACATTTTGTGTTTGGTTCCAAAGTAAGCCTGATGTTTATTACTTATGAACCGGTACCAAAAGCACATGAAATATTCAAACGCCTTGGAAAAGTATTTGAACAGACCTATACCCGTTTCCTTGATTTAAAAAAGGCAGAAGCACAGGCAAGAGAAGCAACAATTGAAGCATCACTTGAAAGAGTGAGAAGCAAAACAATGACCATGCACAATAGCCAGGATGTAGGCGATACAGTTGCTGCAATGTTTGACGAACTGCTGAAACTTGGTATTGAAAAAACAGTTCGTTGTGGTATAATTCTCATAGAAGATACAAAACAAATGGAAGTGTGGAATGCATCTAAGGATGCGGATGGAAAGGTTACTTTAATACTTGGACATTTAGATATGTCCATTCATCCTGCGCTATCAAAAGTATATGATGCATGGAAAAATAAGTTGCAGGAAATTTCTTATGAATTTATAGACGAAGATTTAAAAGACTATTTCAGAGCAATTAATAATTCGCCCGAGTATCCATTTCAAATTGACATTGCATCCCTTCCGTCAAGGTCCTTTCTGTCGGATTTCTTTTTTGCCGAAGGTGCAATTTTTGCTTATACGCAAGGCGAAATTGATTTAGAAACAACACAAATATGTAAACGCTTTGCTGCTGTATTTGGCCAGACCTACCGGCGGTACCTTGATCTGCAAAGAGCAGAAGCGCAGGCATTAGAAGCCATCAAACGTGCATCTGTTGACAGGGTTCGTGCAGAAATAGCTTCCATGCGTACCACCAATGATCTGGAAAAAATTACTCCGTTGGTATGGAATGAACTAACAACACTGGGTGTTCCGTTTATCCGTTGCGGAGTATTTATTATTGATGATGAGCAGCAACAGGTTCACACCTTTCTTTCCACACCCGGTGGCAAAGCAATTGCAGCATTTCATTTACCTTACAATACGTCTGAACAAATAACACAGGTAGTAATTCATTGGCGGCAAAATAAAATATATAAAGATCACTGGGATGAAGCTGCGTTTGATGAGTGGACGAACACTTTGGTAGAAAAAGGCATCATTGCTGCACAGGAGCAATATATTACTACGATCCATCCAACCAACCTTCATTTACATTTTCTTCCTTTTCGCCAGGGCATGTTGTATGCAGGCAGCGAATCAACTTTTACTGAAGAGGAAATACAATTGGTGCAATCATTAGCCGATGCTTTTTCTACCGCCTATGCCCGCTACGAAGATTTTAATAAACTGGAAATGGCCAAAGAACAAATTGAAAAAACATTAACTGACCTTAAGCTGGCGCAAACCCAACTGGTACAATCAGCAAAAATGGTCTCACTCGGCGAACTCACCGCAGGCATTGCACACGAAATTCAAAACCCACTAAACTTCGTAAATAATTTTAGTGAAGTAAATACCGAACTAATTGATGAGATGAAGGAACAATTAGCAATGGGCAATCAGCAAGAAGCATTAGAGATTGCTAATGATATAAGAGAGAATGAGCTAAAAATAAATCATCATGGCAAACGTGCCGATGCTATTGTAAAAGGCATGCTGCAACACAGCCGCACCAGCACCGCCACAAAAGAGCCAACAGATATTAATAAACTGGCTGATGAATACCTGCGCCTCGCCTATCATGGGCTTAGAGCAAAAGATAAATCTTTCAATGCAACATTGAAAACGGATTATGATGAAACGTTGGAAAAAATAAATATTATACCGCAGGATATTGGAAGGGTGATTTTGAATTTAATCACGAATGCTTTTTATTCAACAAATGAAAAGCAAAAGCAAAATAATGTGGGTTATGAACCAACAGTTACCGTTTCTACAAAAAGAGAAAGTGATAAAATACAAGTTAGCGTAAAAGACAACGGCAACGGCATTCCTCAAAAAATAGTGGATAAAATTTTTCAGCCTTTCTTCACTACCAAACCAACCGGGCAGGGGACTGGGCTGGGTTTATCGTTGGCGTATGATATTGTGAAGGCGCATGGTGGAGAGTTAAAGGTGGAGACAAGCGAGGGAGAAGAAACAACATTTATCATAACACTTTAAAAGCATAATAATGAAACAGATGAAAAGTTATCTATTCATCCTATTTATCCTGTTTAGTTGTCCGGTTGCGTCATTCGCAGAAAATGATACCATTCGTTTGAATAATTTTTGCCAGTTGGCATTAAAATACTCAGAAGTTAACAGAGACAGCGCTGTTTATTATGCGGATATTGCTTTTTCAATTGCAGAAAAATTGCATCAAAAGTTTTATCAGGCAAGTATCCTGAGTGACCTCGGCTATACATTGTTGAGCAGCGGAGACTATGGAAATGCACTTACTAAATTACTTGTTGCCGATAAATTAATTGAAGATAAAAATATTGCAAACAATGTTATTATCACGCCCTTTTTTAATAAGTATTTTACCAGCAATGATCCCAAAATAAACAGGATAATATTATTAGGCTACATTAAAAACAGCCTGGCTATGTTGTATGGCCACACGGAAAATTTTGATAAACAACTATCAGAATTAAAAGAAGCAAAAAAAATAATCGAAACAGAGACTACAGATTTGAATTTAAGATGGACTATCAATAATAATGTTGCCAATGCCTATTTAAATATGGGCAAATTGGATTCTGCTCTTTACTTTCAGCAAATTGTTTTGCCTATTGAAAGTAAAATTGAGAATAAAAATTATGGTGGCGCATCCAATAAAGCTATTGGTGATATACTTTTTAGAAAAGGCAATTTTGAAGATGCAAAAATCAATTACCTCACAGCATTAAAGCTGCTCGAAAAAAATAAAAATACATTTTACATAGCGCTGACACAATTGGCATTGGCTGACACTTATAGAAAATTGGGCAGGGTTGATTCAGCTTTGTATTATGCTAAAGCGGGTGTTGCCAACTACAGATCTTTGGGCAGTTATGTACCTGAAATGGAAGAATCATACACAGCACTTGCATTAAGTTTCAAAGATGAAAACAAGTATGACAGCGCCTTTTATTATTTACAGTTGTCTAAAAAGTTGAGTGATTCCGTAAATAACAAAGAGATAAAAACATTGACTAATTTTCAAAACATTGGCTTCAAAGAGCAGATGAGATTGAAAGAAGCTGAAGCCGAAAGAATTAAAATAAAAAGCAGAACTCAAATATTGCTTTTATTAACCGGGTTAATTTTGTTTTGCATCATCGCTTTTATATTACACAAAAGCAATCAAATGAAAGTTAAAGCCAATTTGGTTTTAAAAGATAAAAATGATGAAATAGAAAAAACGGTAACACAACTTAAAGCTACCCAGGTATCGCTCGCTGCAAGAAATTTAGAAAATGAATTATTATTAAAAGAAATCCATCATCGCGTCAAAAATAATCTCGAAGTTGTATCCAGCCTTTTAGCTTTACAATCCGCTCAAATTGACGACCCTTCCGTACAATCGGCTATGCTGGCAAGCCAAAACCGGGTGCATTCAATGGGTATCATTCATCAAAAACTCTATCAGGGCGAAAATTTAGCAGCCATTGAAATGCGGGATTATTTTATACATCTCAGTGAAAATATTCTCGATTCTTTCAACGCAGAGGGACATATCAAGGTGGAATGTGATATGCCTAAATTGGTTTTAGATGTGGATACTGCTATTTCTATGGGCCTTATAACCAACGAGCTTTTGACCAACTCATTGAAATACGCTTTTCATGAAAAAGAAAATGGAGCGATCAAGATCAGTTTGACCGAACAAGATACGACCGCCAATACTGAGGGTGCATATTTATTAAAAATTTCGGATGATGGTATCGGCAAACCAGCCAATGAAAAAGCAAAAGGTACAGGCTTCGGGACGCAATTGGTCAACCTTTTGACAAAACAATTGGACGGCAAATTAACTTATGAGATCAATAACGGAACGATTGTTACTTTGATATTTAAGAAGCCTAAATTAGTAAGGGCATAGTATTCAAAGAACATGGTGGCACTTCGGAAGTGGAAAGTACAGAGGGGCTCGGTTCGGAGTTTATAATTCTCTTACCAATTATCTGAATCTCGGATTTAAATGGATTAACTGATTACACAGATTTATAGTATGACAGCAGAATTAAAATATAAAGACATAACAGAAAAAATCATAGGTGCTTCATTTGAAGTACACAAATTCCTGGGAAATGGATTTCAGGAAGTAATTTATCAAAGAGCATTGGCCTGGGAATTGGCGCAAGCCGGACTATCCTATGCCAGAGAAATTGAGCAAGAAATATTTTATAAAGAATTGCAGGAACCTATTGGAACAAGAAGAGCAGACTTTGTTGTAGAAGGAAAAGTGTTAGTGGAATTAAAAGCAATCATACAACTTGAAGATGTGCACCTTGTTGCCCAGGTATTGAATTACCTGAAAGCTTACAAACTTGAAGTTGGGTTGTTAATCAATTTTGGAAGCAAAAGCTTAACCTTTAAAAGACTTGTACGCTAACATGAAATCAGTGAAATCCATAAATCCATTTAAATCCGTGATTCAGATAAGTTATGATATTATTAAAGCGCATGGCGGAGAAATAAAAGTAGAAACAAAAGAAGGTGAGGGTTCCAAGTTTATTATTTACCTGATCGTATAGAATTGTTATGATGAAGAGATACATACATATTATTTTTTTGATTGGACTACAAACTGTTGCATTATCACAGAGCAAGCAAGTAGTGGAGTCTACTGAAACAGAAAGATCAGATATTCTTAAGCAAAAACTTGCAAGGGCAAAAGATGACTCCAGTAAGATAATGATTTTAAGGGATATCGGCTTTTACTACGAAGTTTTAAATGTTGATTCATCATTGAAATATACTGAAGCAGGACTTGCTTTAGCGAGGGAAGGTGGCTATGCGTCGGGTGAAGCAGCGCTGATGATCAATTTGGGCAGCCTCTTGCTTCAACAAGGAAAACTTGCGGAGTCGCTTGACGTTCTTTTTAAGGCGTTGAAAGTTGCTGAAACGAGTAATACTACTAACGAAATTGCCAGGGCCTACCGGAGATTGGCGGATATATACTTTACTTTGGAGAACTTTTCAAAAGGAATAGAATACTTATTGCAGGCGTTGAAAATAGATGAAGAAAACCAATATAAATTAAGTGCAGCAATAGATCACATGTCACTGGGGGATGCGTATGAGAAAATGAACAAACTAGATTCTGCTTTCATCCACACAGCCATAGCGTTTCAACAAAAAGATCTTTTAAAATACTGGATCCAGTACGTATACCAGGCCCTGGGTAATATTCAATTGAAAAAAGGAAATTATGAAGAGGGTGTTTCACTTTTGCGGGAGGGTTTTATGATCTCTCAAAAAAACAACGACTTCAAGACTGCTTCGGATATATGTGCCGATCTTTCAGCCATTTTTTTAACCCTCAATAAAAAAGATTCAGCGATCTTTTATGCTTCAAAAGGATTTGAATATGGTCAGAAAATTTCATCGAAAAAGGGGATTATGCGTTCCGGGAATCTGCTTGCTGAATTGTATAACTCCATACAACCTGTTACAGCGCTAAAATATTATAAAATTGCTGCATCAGCGAAAGACAGTTTATTCGGAATAGATAATATCCAAACGATACAGAGCCTTGTGTCGAGGGAGGAAGCCAGGAAAAAAGAATTAGAAGCCGCTCAAATCTCTTACCGGAACCGGTTGAAATTATACGGAGCCTTGACCGGACTGGTAGTGCTTTTAATTATTGCATTCATATTATACCGGAATAACCGCCAGAAGCAAAAAGCGAATACTTTACTGCAAGAGCAAAAACAAAAGATAGAAACAACACTCAACGAACTGAAATCAACCCAGGCCCAACTCATCCAATCAGAAAAAATGGCAAGTCTTGGCGAGCTTACCGCAGGCATTGCACATGAAATACAGAACCCGTTGAACTTTGTAAATAATTTTAGTGAAGTAAATACAGAATTGATTACGGAGATGAAAGATGAAATGGATAAAGGAAATATGGATAATGCAAAAGCTATTGCAAATGATGTAGCTGATAATGAACAAAAAATAAATCACCACGGCAAACGTGCCGATGCTATTGTAAAAGGAATGTTGCAACACAGCCGCACCAGCACAGGGCATAAAGAAACAACCGATATAAATGCGTTGTGTGATGAATATTTACGGCTGGCGTATCAGGGTTTGCGGGCAAAAGACAAAAGTTTCAATGCCACATTAAAAACAAATTTTGA
>JANYFT010000066.1 GCA_025359625.1 Ferruginibacter sp. | reverse complement strand
GGGAACTATAGCTGAATACCTAAAAGAGAAAATGAACATACCATTAGAAATAGTTAAACGTAATGATAATAATAGCTGGGAGGTTATACCCAAACGATGGATTGTAGAAAGAACATTTGCATGGCTATTAAACTTTAGGAGGTTAGTAATGGATTATGAAAGAACTAAAGAATCTGCTATTAGCTTTGTTTATATAGCAATGCTTAATCTAATGGGTAAAAAATTTAATTAACTCAAACAGCTTCTAAGAATAATGTATTCAGATCCAGTAAAACATCAAGATGAATTTAACAGACCATGCCATACTTTTAAAAGACATTTTGGAGGCATCTATAAACTGTTTACTTACATCCAGATGCAAACTGACATGACGAAGAATAAAACACGTAATTATTTACCTATCATTTTGCAGAAGATTGAAAGCTTTTTGATGTTAGACGTTGTCTGTAAGACAATAAGCGAATTACATCCAGAATTACCGCTCCTTACAGTTCATGACAGCATTATCACAACGAAAGGAAATGAAGCTATTGTAGAGAATTTAATGCGCTGTAAAATATACAAGTGGATGGGCTATGAACCTCTTGTAAAAACAAAGGAATTATTACCCTCTAATTTGGAAGCTGTAAAAGTCGGAAATAAGAAAATAGTGAATACGTGTACCGGAGAATTATTTGATTCTATTGAAGAGATTACGGCTGTTCACAACATTAACTATGAGACGCTAATTTCACATTTGGACGTGAAAGAAATGACGAACTCTTGCTGGCGGTACGCTGCCTAATTAAAATCAAACTATTAAACATTTATCCAGGAGTATTATTTTATTCCTGGCTTTTTTATAAATCTGTAAAAGTAATCCTATAAAAAGCAGTAAATAACTGGTGCTGATTGTTACAATGGCATATTTACCATTTTTATAGTTAATTAATATTTTGTATCTCATTTGTACCTCAAAAATATGTAACCCTTACTAGTATTATATTCTTACTTTTTGTATCGGAAAATAATATTTATAAATAGACGATTATAACTTCAAAGTTTTTATTTATGTCCTTTCAATCATTGCATAATATTTTACCCTTGGTTGCCGAAGCTGAAACAAGGTCTATCACTTTAATTTCGAACGAAAACGAGTTTTACCTGCCTGCGGGTAATTATTTATTTGTAGAAATGTTTTGTAATGAAAAAAATTGTGATTGCCGCAGGGTAATTTTTTCTGTATTTAATGACAACCAAAAAATTGCGTTGGCTAATATTGGATATGGCTGGGAAAGTGTATCATTTTATAAAAAATGGAACCGAAGTAATGATAAAAAAATGGCGAGAAAAATGATAGGGCCCTTACTAAATCCGATGTCACCACAATCTGAATATGCCCGAAAGATTTTAGTTATGTTTACTAAAGTTCTATTGCCATCTACCTCATATTTGGCAAGGGTAAAAGTTCATTATCTTTTATTTAGAAAGGAAATTTGAGGTCACTCCTATAAAGACTACATCTTACGTACTTTAAGATTTTTTATTCAACAGTAATCCAGATTTAAAGGAATTTTTGCAATTTTTCCCTAATTACAATGGATATTTGCTAAATAATTCAAAAAAATATTTAAGATGAGTAACAAGCTGAGTACTTTGTTTGATAAAGTGTGGGATGCACATGTAGTACGTAAAATTGAAGATGGCCCGGATGTGTTTTTTATTGACCGCCATTTTATACATGAGGTTACCAGCCCGGTTGCCTTTTTAGGGCTACAAAACAGGGGTGTTGGGGTGATGTTTCCCAAAGATACTTTCGCTACTGCCGATCATAATACACCTACTATTAACCAGCACTTGCCGGTTGCAGATCCTTTATCAAATATTCAGTTAAAAGCATTGGAACAAAATGCCGCCAAATACGGCATTTCACATTGGGGTTTGGGAAATCCTAAAAACGGTATTGTGCATGTTGTTGGCCCCGAGAATGGGATAACTCAGCCAGGTATGACCATTGTTTGTGGAGACTCCCATACGTCCACACATGGAGCATTTGGCGCAATTGCTTTTGGAATTGGAACTTCTGAAGTGGAGATGGTGTTATCATCTCAATGTATAATGCAGCCAAAGCCATTGAAAATGCGTATCAATGTAAATGGAACTTTAGGTAAAGCAGTTACACCAAAAGATGTTACGTTGTATATTATTTCACAACTAACTACCGCAGGTGCTACCGGATATTTTGTAGAATATGCCGGTGATGTGTTTGAAAGAATGAGCATGGAAGGCCGCATGACGGTTTGCAATATGAGTATTGAAATGGGGGCAAGGGGAGGGATGATTGCACCAGATGAAACTACGTTTGCTTACATCAACGGGCGTGAATTAGCACCCAAAGGTGCAGCATGGGATAAGGCACTTGCTTATTGGAAAACCCTTAAAACAGATGAAGGTGCTGTGTTTGATAAAGAATATAGTTTTGATGCAACAGATATCGAACCCATGATCACTTACGGAACCAACCCTGGTATGGGTATGGGTATTTCCAAATCAATTCCCAGGGGAGCCGATTTAAAAGGCGGCACTGCAACCTACGAAAAATCGCTTAATTACATGGGCTTTCACGAACAGGACCAGATGATTGGCAAAAAGGTAGATTTTGTTTTTATCGGCAGCTGTACCAATGGCCGCATTGAAGATTTCAGGGCGTTTGCTTCCATTATAAAAGGACGCAAAAAAGCAGAGCATGTTACTGCATGGGTGGTACCGGGATCTCATATAGTAGAGCAGCAAATTAAAGAAGAAGGAATTTTAGATATACTAACAGATGCTGGTTTTCTGTTACGCCAACCAGGGTGTTCCGCATGCCTTGCAATGAATGATGATAAGATACCTGCTGGTAAATATGCAGTAAGTACCAGCAACAGAAATTTTGAAGGAAGACAGGGGCCGGGAAGCCGTACTTTGCTGGCCAGCCCATTAGTGGCTGCTGCTGCAGCCGTAACAGGTTTTGTAACCGATCCAAGAGATTTGATGTGATAGACAAGTTATTAAATACCCACTAAAAACAAACAACCAAACAATGGCTTACGATAAATTTACTGTTTTAAAAAGCACTGCTGTTCCATTACCAATAGAAAATGTAGATACAGACCAGATAATTCCGGCACGTTTTTTAAAAGCAACTACCCGTGAAGGTTTTGGAGATAATCTTTTTAGGGACTGGAGGTATAATGCTGATAATTCACCCAAACAAGACTTCATTTTAAACAATCCTATTTATTCAGGAAAAATACTTGTAGGTGGTACTAATTTTGGAAGTGGCAGCAGCCGTGAACATGCAGCCTGGGCTATTTATGATTATGGATTTCGTTGCGTAGTGTCCAGTTTTTTTGCAGATATTTTTAGGGGTAACTGTATCAATGTGGGTATACTGCCTGTTCAGGTAAGCCCGACATTTTTACAAAAAATATTGTCTTCTATTGAGGCTGATCCCAATGCACAGTTTGAGATTAATTTACCCGATCAAACCATTACTAATATTACTACCGCCGAAAAGGAATTGTTTGATATCAATGGATATAAAAAAAATAACCTGTTAAACGGCTTTGATGATATTGATTATTTGCAGGCCATGAAATCGGATATTGCCGCTTTTGCCGAAGCAAGAGACATGTAGAATTTAGTAGAGTGGTCAATATTTCACTCTTCACAAATTAACCGATAGTTGCAGTATAATTTTCCAAACTCATAAAATACAAACAGCTTTGACTGTAAGCAATTGAAAAAAATGCAACGCCATATTGAAATAATGGATACTACACTCCGTGATGGTGAACAAACCAGCGGTGTGTCCTTTTCAGCCTCAGAAAAATTAACTATTGCACAATTACTGCTAACCGAAGTAAAAGTAGACAGGATTGAAATTGCCTCTGCAAGAGTTTCCGAAGGAGAGTTTCAGGCAGTAAAAAGGATAACGAATTGGGCCAGGGCAAATGGCTATATCAACAAAGTAGAAGTACTTACTTTTGTAGATGGAGAAACCTCTGTAAACTGGATGCTGGAAGCTGGTGCGGAGGTAATGAACCTGCTAACCAAAGGATCTTTAAATCATCTTACCCACCAGCTAAAGAAAAAACCAGAAGAACATTTTGCAGAAATTGCTCACGTAATTGCATTGGCTGTTAAAAAAAAATTGCAATGCAATGTCTATCTTGAAGACTGGAGCAATGGCATGCGTAATTCAAAGGAATATGTTTTACAATACCTCGATTTCTTGCAGCACCAACCCATTAAACGGATTTTATTGCCAGATACATTAGGCGTATTAATTCCTTCAGAAACATTTGAATATGTGTCTGAACTCGTAAAACGTTATCCGAAGTTGCATTTCGATTTTCATGCGCACAACGATTATGATCTTAGTATTGCGAATGTGCTGGAAGCCGTTAAAGCTGGCGCACATGGTTTACACCTTACTGTAAACGGAATGGGCGAAAGAGCAGGCAATGCGCCATTGGCAAGTGCTATAGCGGTATTAAATGATTTTATGCCGGAAGTAAAAACTTCAGTGGTAGAAAAATCATTGTATACCGTAAGTAAACTGGTAGAGGCATTTTCAGGATTCAGGATATCAGCCAACAAACCTGTGGTGGGTGAAAATGTATTTACCCAAACTGCCGGGATACATGCAGATGGTGATAAGAAAAACAATCTTTATTATAACGATTTAATGCCCGAACGTTTTGGCCGCCAGCGTAAATATGCATTGGGTAAAACAAGCGGCAAAGCCAATATAGATAACAACCTGCAGCAATTGGGCATTCAGTTATCGGATGAAGATTTAAAGAAAGTTACCCAGCGGGTAATTGAATTAGGCGATCGTAAAGAAATGGTTACGCAGGCGGATCTTCCCTATATTATTTCAGATATTTTAGATAGCAACAGCATTGAACAAAAAGTGCAGATTGTAAATTATGTATTGACCCATTCAAAAAATTTAAAGCCATCGGTAACTTTAAATATTGCAATCAACGGCGAGCTATTTGAAGAACATGCACAAGGTGATGGTCAATATGATGCTTTTGTAAATGCGCTAAAGAAAATATATAAGTTAAAGAAAAGCGAGTTGCCTTCACTGGTAGATTATACAGTTCGTATTCCCCCAGGTGGAAAATCGGATGCGTTATGTGAAACCATCATCACCTGGTTACAGAATGGTAAAGAATTTAAAACCCGTGGTTTAGACAGTGATCAGACAGTAGCAGCCATCAAGGCAACGGAAAAGATGTTGAATATTATTTAGTAATTACAACGCATACACTCAAAATAATTGGGATACAGAATCTTAATAAAAAATTAAACAACGATATGGCAAAAAAACACATCCTCATTGTTCCCGGAGATGGAATTGGACAGGAAGTAACTTTGGTAGGAAAAAAAGTATTGGATAAGATAGCTGCTAAATTCAATCATGAATTTACTTATGACGAAGCGTTGATCGGGCATGTGGCCATTGAGGCAACCGGCAATCCTTTGCCAGATGAGTCGTTGGAAAAAATGCGTAATTCGGATGCCGTATTATTTGGTGCGGTTGGTCACCCAAAATACGATAACGACCCTTCTGCCAAAGTAAGGCCAGAGCAAGGTTTGCTGAAGATGAGAAAAGAATTGGGTTTGTATGCCAACCTTCGGCCTATCAAATTATTTGATGAATTATTAGGTGCCTCCAGCATAAAACCAGAAATATTAAAAGGCGCTGATATTCTATTTTTCAGGGAACTAACAGGCGATATTTATTTTGGTGAGAAAGGACGTAAGAACAATGGTGATACAGCATACGATGTGGCCGAATACAGCCGCTACGAAGTAGAGCGAATTGGCCGTAAAGCTTTTGAAGCTGCCAGAACAAGACGGAAAAAATTGTGCTCGGTAGATAAAGCAAATGTGTTGGAAACAAGCCGCTTGTGGAGAGAAGAAATTCAAAAACTGGCATTGGAATATCCTGATGTGGAAGTTGAATACCAGTTTGTAGATTCAACAGCCATGATGTTGATAAAAGATCCACGCCGTTTTGATGTGGTAGTGACCGCTAATTTATTTGGTGATATTTTAACCGATGAAGCATCGCAGATTGCAGGCTCAATGGGCATGCTCGCCTCCGCTTCAATTGGCGATGGCACAGGTGTGTATGAACCCATCCACGGTTCAGCACACGACATCACCGGCAAAGGAATTGCCAACCCGTTAGCCTCAATCCTTTCAGCCGCTTTATTGCTGGATATTTCATTTGGTATGAAAGCAGAATCTGAATTGGTGATCAGTGCGGTTGACCAGGTATTGAAAGCGGGCTACCGTACCATTGATATCGCAGATAAGACCACCGCTAAAGAAAATATTTTAGGTACCGAAGCCATGGGCGAACAGGTATTGAAGTTTTTATAAACTAATAATACGATTTATTGAAACGGTTTTAGCTTCAAATGCTAAAGCCGTTTTTTATTCAACTTAATGATTAACTACTTTTTAAAATAGTTGCTATCCGGAGTTTTAATAATTGTAAGAAAGCCCGTTAAATCTGATATGAAGTTTTCGGGATGGACATAGTGGATATTGTGTTCTGTATTTTTATACGATATATATTTAATCCAATTGGGGTGCTGTTTTTGCAACGCTATATTTTCCTTTTCAAATGGGAATGGATCATTTTCTCCAAAAGGGTCAAGTATTAAGAGCGGTACATTTAAGTTACGATACACAATTTTTGGTTCTATTATTGCCATCGATTCTCCAAATAGTGATGCACTTGTAGTATGCTGAATAAGATCTCTGTATTGATTACTATCTGCCATATTAAACAGCGTCATAAGGCCGGGGCATATTGACCATTTCCCTGTTTTCATTTTTGTTATCCAGGATAAAATTTCAAATTGATTTCCCTTTTCCGTTGTATCGTAAATACTGCGGTATGCTTCAAATTGAGTCTCAAAATAGCTTTCGTTAATGATATTTTTCTGAAAGATATTTATCCTATTGTCAAGTTCCTGCTGGCTCAATTTGTGAAAATAGGTATTGGAAGAAACTGAACCTCCATCTTCAAGTATCAGGCCAAGTACTCTTTGAGGGTATGCATCATAAAATGCAGAACTTATATATCCTCCTCTCGAAAATCCTCCAATTATAGCTTTCTTAATTTTGAGTTTATCCATCAAAACTTTAATATCATCGGCAACATGATAAAGTGAAACTTCATGTGTAGGTATTTTCGTTTGCCCATGCCCGTAATAATCAATTGCAATTAAATAATAACCGGCATTAATAAGTCTGTTTGCTATTTGTTTTATCTCATAACCATTGGTTAAACTTCCATGTACCCAAATCAACGGAATGGCTGTTGGTTTACCCCATGTTAGATAATGCATCAATACATTGCTGGTTTGCACAAACTTGCCATGCTCTTTTTCGTACAATGCGAATTCTCTTTTAGCAATTGTGAATTCCGTTCTTAAGCTATTTGTGCCAAGAGCTAATGAGTTGGCTTGCCCTTTTAAAAAAGTAATAAATAAGAATGAGGATAAGAAAAATAAAATAGTTTTCATAATTGCTTTTCTGAAAATAGGTAAAACAATAGTTCAATTAAAAATACAAATCAAAAATATAATTTCAGGACTAAATTACTGTGTAGTTCTTTATCCTATTGTAGATTTTCTCACTACTAATGTTGAAGGAACAATTATTTCTTCATTCCTTAATTCGAAATTTCTTCTTTCCAAAGCCTTTACCAGTAAGGAGGCCGCTGTTTTTCCTATTTCAAATGCAGGCTGTGTAATAGTGGTTAGCGGCGGATGCAAAAAGGCCGCCGAATCGGAATTTGAAAAACTGATTACCTGTATATCTTCGGGTATACTTAACTGCAGGTCTTCACAAGCCTGGTAAATTGGAAGTGCCAGCTTTTCAACAGAAGCCAGTATTCCGACACCTTTACTGGCTGATTTTAATTTTTTCTGTAACAGCAAATAATCTTTTTTAGCATCATTGCCGAAGGTGAGAATATTGTTGTCTGCATATTTTAACTGGTTATCGAGCAAAGCTTTTTTATACCCCGCCAGCCGTTTACAGATGATAGACAACGTATGTGAAAAAGATAAAAAGAGAATCCGGTTACAGCCTTTTTTTATCAGGTGTTCTGTGGCCAGGCGGGCGCTTTCGTAATCATTGGTTATAATTTTGGCAGTGGTAACTTCGTCCATTACCCGGTCAAAAAATACAATGGGGACAGCTTTGTCCATCAAAGCATCAATATGACAATGTTGAATGGTTTCTTTTGCTACGGATATCAAAACGCCATCTACTCTTCCGCTTTCAAAATCTTTTAATATTTTCTTTTCTTTTTCAAAATTCTCATGCGACAAATAGATCAGCACATGATAGCCATTTTCCTGTGCTACACATTCAATGCCATTGATAGCCTGTGCAAAAAAACTATCTGTTACTTCCGGGAGTACCACACCAATTGTTTTACTGTTTCGGCTGCCTAAACTGCTTGCATAAGGGTTGGGAATATAGTTAAGTTTTTGAACCAAAGCATTCACCCTTTCTTTTGTGCCGTCACTTATCTCATGGCTATCCCTAATGGCTTTTGAAATAGTAGAAACAGAAAGGCCAAGTTCTTTAGCCAGCATTTTTATAGTGAGGTTATTTATCTTCTCTTTCATTTTTTTAAAAGCAGAAAGCTACACAAAATTTACGTTTTCTACGAAACCGGTTTCGTAAATAAAACCAGCAGTAGTTTACTTATGCAACTTAAAAATGCTCATATTAGCAGAACGAAATTTTATTTAAACGCTAAATGCCTGCTTGTATGATGCCTTCTGCCAATAATTTAAATCAAAACGAGATCAATCCTTTATCAAGCCTTGATGTGTGGGAAGATGATGTATTGGAACGCTATCCTGATCCTGCCACAATTGCCAATGATAAATCTACAACGGAATATCGTAACTACGAAAGTCCTGAAAGAGATACGGTGAAGGAATTTTACAGGCTCAACCACACCTACCAGAGTTATGATTTTGTGCTGGATAAAAAAGCAAACTATTTAAAATTTGATAAAAAAGAAATGCCCGTTTGGGATGCCTTCCAATTTTTAAATCAACTGGTAGATGATTCAGATCCGGACACTGATCTTGACCAGTTTCAACACTTGCTGCAAACATCAGAAGCTATACGCAGAGATGGCCATCCTGACTGGATGGTGATGGTGGGATTGCTGCATGATATGGGCAAAGTATTGTGCCTTTTTGGTGAACCGCAATGGGCAGTGGTGGGTGATACCTTTCCTGTTGGTTGTGCTTTTTCTGATAAAATTGTATATCCGGAATTCTTTAAAAACAGTCCGGATTTTAGCGATGAAAGATATAACACAAAGTATGGTGTTTACACTCCTAATTGCGGTTTAGATAATGTGCATCTTTCCTGGGGCCATGATGAATATGTTTACCAGATGGCAAAAGATTATTTACCTGAGCCGGGCTTATACATGCTGCGTTATCATTCCTTCTACTCACAACACAGAGAGCATGCTTATGATCATCTGATGAGTGTGCATGACCACGAAATGTTTAAATGGGTTGACCTGTTTAATCCTTATGATCTGTATTCCAAAAATCCAACTCCGCCAGACTGGAATGAACTAAAGCCATACTACGAAGCACTGGTAAAAAAATATTTACCAGCCACGTTGAAATTTTAAAAAAATTTTTATTGACATTTACTATGATCAACTTTACACCAGTGTGGCACTTCCGGTCCGACTGAAGTAAATGAAAGATTAGAGTTTTAGGTTAATGGCATTGAATAGAAAATGTGCTGTTCTTGCTGAATTTTTTTGTGGTAACAGTATTTATTTTCGATTGCAACAGGTAGTACTTTTGTTTTACGGAAATAGCAGACCAAATGAAATCATTGCTCAAAATTGCGATGCAATTTTCCGCAACAATGAAATTTTATCAAGCCAGTGCTTGCATTTTTAAACCCCAATTTTTACTTATCTTGACTCTTAATAATTTTTAAAGCTTGCTGATGAATAGATTGCAGACCGCTGACTACATTGTTTTTTTTATTTACTTTATTGCGGTATCCTCCTACGGATATTATATCTACCATAAAAAGAAATCCTCCACCACCAGTTCAAAAGACTTTTTCCTTGCAGAGGGCTCGCTTACCTGGTGGGCAATTGGTGCTTCCTTAATTGCTTCCAATATTTCGGCAGAACATTTTATAGGCATGTCAGGCTCGGGCTTTGCGTTAGGACTTGCTATCTCCACTTACGAATGGATGGCGGCTGCCACATTGATCATTGTTGCCATTTTTATAATACCGGTGTATCTTAAAAATAAGATATTCACCATGCCTCAATTTTTATCAAAAAGATACAATGATAAAGTAAGCACCATCATGGCGGTGTTTTGGTTATTGGTGTATGTTTTTGTAAACCTTACATCTATTATTTATCTCGGGGCGTTGGCTATTTCATCTATCTCTACCATTAGTTTTGAATGGAGTATTGTTGGGTTGGTAATTTTTTCATTGTTTGTAACATTGGGAGGTATGAAGGTGATTGGTTACACTGATGTTGTGCAGGTTGTTGTGCTGATCATTGGTGGATTGGTAACCACTTATCTTGCCCTGTCCTTGTTATCAGAACAATATGGTTTTGGTAAAGATATTTTTAAAGGGCTTTCTATCTTGCGTAAAGAAGCACCTGAACATTTCCACATGATATTTGATTCCTCTAATAAATATTATAAAGAATTGCCCGGGTTGTCCGTATTATTTGGTGGCATGCTCGTTAATAATCTTGCTTACTGGGGATGCAATCAATACATAGTGCAACGTGCATTGGGCGCCGATTTAAAGACAGCCCGTAAAGGTATTTTATTTGCTGCATTTTTAAAATTACTCGTTCCTGTTATTGCTGTGTTGCCGGGTATTGTAATGTATGTACTTCATAATAAGGGAATGTTTCAACAGGAGATGGCAGATGCTGCCGGAACACTTAAACCGGATCATGCATATCCAACATTGATGAACTTATTACCCGCAGGCTTAAAGGGTATTGCCTTTGCTGCACTTACTGCTGCAGTTGTTGCATCATTGGCAGGCAAGGCTAATAGTATTTCTACAATTTTTTCTCTGGATATTTATAAAAAATATTTTAATAAAGAAGCCTCCGAAAGAAAGATGGTACTTGTAGGAAGATGGGCTGTTGTTATTGCCATGGTGATTGCAGCCATTGTAACGCCGGCATTAAAATCACTAGACCAGGCTTACCAGTTTATACAGGAGTATGTAGGTTTTATATCGCCGGGTGTACTGGCAATTTTCTTGCTGGGATTTTTCTGGAAACGCACCACCGCTGCTGCTGCTATGGCCGGTGCTTTGTTAACCATTCCAATTTCAACCGTACTGAAATTTTTGCCGGTATGGACAAGTGGCAGCTTCCCCGACTTTCCTTTTTTAGACAGGATGAGCATCACGTTTGTATCCATCGTGTTGGTGATGATTGGCATGAGCCTTATCAATCCTAAAAAAGAAAATGATACACATGTTATTGAGGTAGATAAATCCATGTTTCGCATCACCACAGGATTTGCCATTGGCTCCATTATAATTATGGGCATATTGCTGGGATTGTACACTGTGTTTTGGTAAAAAATAATTGATGCTGATTTGATAAATTTTATCAGCTAAAAAAAGAGGGCATTAATTTTCAATTATATCCAGCATACCTATTTGATGGGGATGTGCGAAGAAAAATTTTAAAAAATAGAATCAGCTCAAAATGGATTCAGTAGAAATAATCAATGATTTTGGTCTATTTGGCAAGCATTTTTTTATTTAATGTTTTGAATCCTCAACTGCTTATAAATTATGAGATATACTACTGCACTGTATATTATATTTTTCACAGCAACTGAACTGCTAATGTCCTGCAGGCAGAATCAAAATAAATTGTTTATTGAAATCCCTTCTGCTTATTCAGCTATCAACTTTAAAAATGAAATAAAAGAAGATGAAGATTATAATATCCTTACCTACGAATATTTATATAATGGCGGCGGTGTTGCCGTGGGTGATGTAAACAATGACGGCCTGCCAGACCTGATGTTTACAGGCAACATGGTGCCGGATAAACTATTCCTTAACAAGGGTGATTTTAAATTTGAAGACATCACCGATAAAGCAGGCGTGGCGGGAAGGCTGAAATGGAAAACAGGTGTAGTAATGGCTGATGTAAACGGCGATGGTTTGCTGGATATGTATGTTTGTTATTCCGGCCCCGGCACAGATGCTGAAAGGGCCAATGAATTGTACATTAATAATGGTATAAAAAATGGCGTACCAACTTTTACAGAAAGCGCTAAACAATATGGAGTAGATGCCCCAGGTACTTACACAACTACTGTTGCTTTTTTTGATATGGACAATGATGGGGATCTTGATATGTTCATGGTGAATCATGCCGACATGTTTTACAATCCTTATTTCAACACAGAAAAATTACGTGCTACCCGTAACCCAAAATTCGGTAACCGTTTATATAGGAACGATAATGGACATTTTATTGATGTAAGTACGGAAGCGCATATAGATGGCAGCGGCTTAAACTTTGGATTGGGCGTTGCTATCAGTGATATCAACAATGATGGCTGGCCGGATATTTATGTAACGAATGATTACAGTGAAAGGGATTTTTTGTACCTCAATAATAAGAACGGCAGTTTTAGCGAAGTGCTCACCAAAGCGACAGGCCATATTTCTGAGTTTGCGATGGGCTGTGATATTGCCGATTATAACAATGATGGAAGAACGGATGTGATGGTACTAGATATGTTGCCGGAAGACAATCATCGCCAAAAATTATTACGTGGTGCGGATACTTACGATAAGTACACCATGCTGGCAGATCATGGCTTTCATCACCAGCAGATGAGAAATACGTTGCAGCTAAATAACGGTGTAGATTCTGCTGGTATTCCCATATTTAGTGAAATTGCACAGTCAGCGGGAGTATCCAATACCGACTGGAGCTGGGCACCTTTGTTCGCCGATTTTGATAATGACGGATGGAAGGATCTTTTTATTTCGAATGGGATTTTAAAGGATATGACCAATCTGGATTTTGTAAAATATACTTCCGGTTATTCTGAAAATTATATAAAAGAAACAGGCCACAAAGCAGAAATGTGGCAGTTGGTAAAAAGCATGCCTTCTACAAAATTGAAAAATTATTTATTTAAGAATAATCAGGCACTTGGTTTTACAAATGTAACTGCAGACTGGGGGCTTACCAAAGCTGCCATCAGTAATGGATCCGTGTATGCAGACCTTGATAATGATGGCGACCTTGATTTGGTAATTAATAATTTGAATGAAGAAGCAACCGTTTACCGTAACAATTTATCAACACTTTCAGCAGCTCATTATGTAAAAATCAGGCTGAAGGGGAATAGCAAAAACACATCTGGTATTGGTGCTAAAGTGTACATTAAAACTGCCGGTACAGCGCAGTTCCAGGAGCAATATGTAAACCGTGGCTTTCAGTCTTCAGTTGATCCTGTGCTGCACATCGGGTTGGGAAAAGACAGTATCATCCAATCCATAAAAATTATATGGCCCGGTGGTAAAGTGTCAATGCTTACCAATGTAAAAGCTGATACGTTACTGGTCATCAACCAGCAAACAGCCATTACTGAGAATATTGAAAATATCATAGCTTTTAAACCCATGTTTACAGATATTACCCATACATCCGGTATCAGTTTTGTCCACCAGCAATCAGCTTTTGTAGATTTTAAGCTGTCACCTTTGTTACCTTTTCAATTGTCTAAAATTGGGCCCTGTATTGCCAAGAGAGATGTAAATAAAGATGGGCTTGAAGACTTGTTCATAGGGGCTTCTGCAGGGCAGGAAAGCCAATTATACCTGCAAACAAAAGAAGGTAAATTTAAATTGGCAAATAGCCAGCCATGGAATAAGGATAAAAATTTTACCAATGCAGATGCTTTATTTTTTGATGCCGATGGAGATGGTGATGCTGATTTATATTTGGTAAGTGGTGGCGCAGATTATCCGTTAAACAGTAAAAATTACCAGGACAGAATATTTGAAAATGATGGACATGGTAATTTTAAAATTGTTGAAAATGCATTACCGGCAGAAACCATCAGCGGTTCCTGCGTCCGTGCTGCAGATATTAATAAAGATGGATTGCCGGATCTTTTTATTGGCGGAAGATTTACACCAGGCTCGTTTCCTAAAGCACCGGCAAGTTATATCTTAAAAAATAAAAGTATTCCAGGGCATATTCTGTTTGAAATGGATGCCCTGCAAAAGGACACGGTTTTGGCACATCCCGGAATGGTAACGGATGCTTTGTGGATAGACCTTGATAAAGATGGCTGGGAAGATTTGGTAGTGGCGGGACAGTTTATGCCCATCTGTATTTTTGAAAATCATAAGGGCATACTATCCAACCAGACAACAGCTTACGGATTAGCCGAAACTAATGGCTGGTGGAACCGGATACTGGCAGCAGATTTTGATAATGATGGCGATACAGACCTTGTTGTTGGAAACATGGGTAGCAACACACAATTTAAAGCCAGCATCCAGCAACCAATGAGCATTACGTTTGGAGACTTTAACCAGGATGGAGTGCTTGATCCAATCTTTTGTTATTATGTACAGGGCAAAACTTATCCCAATGCTACCAGGGATGAAATTTTTGATCAGATACCGTCTTTACAAAAAAAATTTAGCAGGTATGAGGCGTATGCAGATGCACAACTAAAAGATCTCTTTTCAGCGGACCAACTGGCGAAAGCCGGTACTGTAGAAATTAAAACATTAAAATCGGCATACCTAATAAATGAGGGTAATAAAAAATGGCATATTAGTGAGCTGCCTCCCTATACACAGATAAGTATGGTGAATGGTATGGTGGCAGCCGACTTAGATAATAATGGCATACAAGATATTATCCTTGCAGGCAATTTTTATCCATTAAGGGTTCAGCAGGGACCATTAGATGCAGGCATGGGGTTAGTGCTAAAAGGCAATGGGAAAGGGGCGTTTAAACCAGCATTATATGCTGAAACAGGTCTTAATATAACCGGAGATGTAAGAAACATTATAAGTGTAAAAACTGCTAAAGGTTTATTGATAGTGACCGTTAAAAATAACGGCCCGGTGCAGGTTTTACAAAAGTTCAATTAGATTTCGTTAACAAAAAATATTGCGATATTAACCATAGTTCATCATCTTATACTTACTTTTATTTTACTGCGGCATGTACACTATTTCAAACAATACCGATTCATCTGTTCTTTTCAGGTTAATTGCTGAAGGGAACGAAATGGCATTTAAAATTTTGTTTGAGCAATACAAAGCTAAGACCTATGCCGTTGCTTTTAAATGGACCAAATGCACATTGGCAGCAGAAGAAATTACCCAGGAAGTATTTATCAGTATTTGGGTAAGCAAGGCTCAATTGCCGTTGGTAAAGGATGCTACTGCATATATATATACCATCATTTATAATCATGTAAAACGGTATTTAAAAAAAGAGCAACATCAAAACCGGATACTGCAACTGGCTTTTTGGAATACCAAAAAAATCTGCAACATAACAGAAGAAACAATACAGTCCAACGAAACCCAGCAATTGATTAACCAGGCCCTTGCTAAATTAACTCCTCAAAAAAAACTCATTTTTGACCTCAGCCGCCAACAGGGAAAAACCTATAGTGAAATAGGGGCATCATTAAACCTTTCTCCTCATACTGTTAAAAGCCACCTTGTAAAAACAGTAAAGTTTATCCGTAATTACATCGAAAATGTTTCCGTTTTTTTAACTGGCGGAATTTTATTTTTATTTTTTTAATTTTCGCATCATCCTTTCGCTCACCTGCTTACTCTATATAAAGAATGTAGTACTTTTTTAAAATCAGGTGTTTTAATTCCTATTTTACCCTATATGAGTCAAGAAAGAATAAAGCAGTTATTAAAATTATATGCTGATAACGCTGCAACAAAAGAAGAAGTAAAGGAATTATTCGGCTTTATGAAAAGCGGCGAATCGGACGGGCAATTGGAGCAAATTATTCTAAGGTCGGTTAATGAGGATCCTGCATTTTCTTTATCCCAGGAAAATTGGGATCAGATATGGAATAAGATCCATCAGGAAGTGATAACAACACATAAAAAAAGAGTGCCTTTACTATTTGTAAAAAGATATATTGCCGCCGCCTCTTTATTATTGATAGTGAGTACCGCTATTTTTTTTATGGTACATAAAAAAAAGGAACGCATGCCTGGCATAGCCGCCAACAAGGAGCATAAAACTGATATTAAGCCAGGTGGTGTTAAGGCTATGCTTACATTGGCCGATGGGTCAGTCATTATTCTTGACACAGCCAAAAATGGGTATGTAGCAAACCAAAACAATACTAAGATAATTAAACTGAATACGGGGTTATTGAGTTATAAAAAAGAGGGTAAAAATGAGGGTAAAGTTCTTTTTAATACCATTACAACTCCCCGTGGAGGCCAGTATAAGGTTGAATTGCGGGATGGTACTGCTGTTTGGTTAAACGCTGCTTCTTCATTAATTTTTCCAACTGCTTTTGTTGGAAAAGAGAGAAGGGTGGAGTTAAAAGGAGAAGCTTATTTTGAAGTGGCTAAAAATGCAGCAATGCCTTTTCATGTTACAACCAGCAATACGGAGGTAACTGTTTTAGGCACACACTTTAATATAATGAGTTACGCAGAAGAAGAAAATATTAGTACCACTTTGCTTGAAGGAAGCATCAACTTAACAGCTAATGGGGTAACAAAAAATTTGCAGCCCGGCAGGCAGGCAGACGTAAATAGAACTACCAGTAATATCAGTGAACACAATGCAAATATTAAACAAGTAATGGCCTGGAAAAATGGCGAATTCCGGTTTAAGGAAACAGGTATTAAAGAGTTGATGCGACAGGTGGGCAGATGGTACGATGTAGATGTTGAGTACCAAACCACAAGTACCGGTCAGTATTTTACAGCCTCATTGCCCCGAATGCAAAATGTGTCTGCTTTGTTGCAAATGCTTGAACTTACGGGTACTGTTCACTTTAAGATTGACAATAAAAAAATAGTAGTGTTGCCGTGAAAAACCAGGTAACATAAATTGAACACTGATTTGATACCAATGAAAATATAATTTTTTGGTAGCTGAAAAAAAGCCAGGGAACGATGGCAATCGTCCCTGGAATATTATAAGGCTATCTATACAGGCCAGAATGAAATGACAACTGAATTTTTCACCTTAATTACAAACTTATGCTTTTACCATCACTTCTACGCCCGGGGGCTGCAAAAAAGGGTTCTCTGAAAAAAATTACGCTGATTATGAAGCTAACTACCGTTTTAATGATTGTGGCATCCTTGCATATTAGTGCAAAAACCCTTTCTCAAAAAATCAGTATTTCTGCTAAAAATGCAACGCTGGAGCAGGTGTTTGACTTACTCGAAGAAAAATCGGGCTATCATTTTATTTTTAACAGCCGCATGGTTGCCGATGCCAAAAAAGTGACATTAAAAGTTACGGATAAAACGTTAGAAGAAGTATTGAATATCTGTTTTAAAAATCAGCCATTTGATTATGTTATTAAAGATAAGGTGATAGTTGTAAAAGAAAAAGAGGCGGTGGTGGTCGTTTCAATTAGTGCACAACCCGTTAAAGGAATAGTGAAGGATGCAAACAACCAGCCGGTCGAGGGTGCTACTGTGTCTATTAAAAAATTAAATATTGGCACATCCACAAATAAAGAAGGAAGATTTGAACTGAGTAATGTAGCAGCAGGTACCTACGAAATAGAAATTTCTTCTGTTGGTTTTAAATCCATCACACAAACAATTACGGTTGGCGATGCGGCAGCTACAGATGTAGTAATTTCTTTATCACCAGTTATAACTGGGTTGACAGATGTGGTATTGGTAGGCTACGGTGCACAACGTAAAAAAGACGTTACCGGAACCATTAGTTCAGTAAAGGGAGATGATTTTAAAAACCTGCCGGTAAGTAATGTGGCAACAGCATTGCAGGGCAGGGCTTCGGGAGTTAATATTGTTAGCGGTGACGGTGCCCCTGGAAGTGTACCAAGTATCCGTATCAGGGGAACAGGAACTATCAATAATTCTGATCCGCTTGTGGTGATAGATGGTGTGCCTGCGGGTGGATTAAATGATGTTAATCCCAACGATATTGCCTCTATAGACATTTTAAAAGATGCTTCCTCTTCTGCAATTTATGGTAGCCGGGCTGCAAACGGCGTGGTGCTCATCACCACTAAAAAAGGCAGTTTTAACCAGCCTATGAAAGCCACTGTAAATATATATACCGGTACCAATAAACCAGTTAAGTATTTGGATTTGCTTACTGCTCCTGATTTGGCCATTTTAAAAAAGGAAGCTTTTACAAATGATAACCTGGCAGTGCCTTCCGTTTGGAATGATCAAAATTATTCCGTTCAGCGAACAGACTGGCAGCGGGCAGCGATGAAGAAGGGACAGGTACAAAATGTAGATGTAGCAGTTCGTGGTGGTAACGCAACATCTACTTATAATTTCTCAGGCAATTATTATAATGAAAAAGGATTGATTGTTAATTCTCTTTTTAAACGATACAATTTTAGAATTAATTCTGAACATAAAATAGGTAGCCGCATAAGGGTAGGTGAAAATATTGTGTATTCTAACAGTTCAGGCAATGCACCGGATACAAGGTCTACACAAACGGGTTTGTTATGGACAGCCATTCGTTTTAATCCAGCTATACCGGTAGTTAATGCAGATGGAAGTTGGGGAACTTCGCAAGCCGATAACCAGTTAGGAGATATCAATAACCCTGTCACATCAGTAACGGAGAACCAGTCGTATAATAAAACAGACCGCATTCTTGCAAATGGATTTGCTGAACTGGAAATAATAAAAGGGCTTAAACTCCGTGCAAATTATGGCTATGATCAGGGTACCGGCGAAGGATATGGCTTTTCAGTTTCTACGCCTAACCAAACCCGTGGCCCTTCTATCTCTTCGCTCAACCAAAGTTTCAATAAAAGCAAATCATTTTTAGAAGAATATTTTTTAACCTATAACAAAGACTTTAATAAAGTACACACAATAGGTTTAACTGCAGGTTATTCTTCACAGGTTTTTAAGGGTAATTATTTTTCCGCTTCAAGGCTGGGTTTCTCAGATACAAGTGTTGATCAGCGTATATTGAACCTGGGCAACAGTTCTTCCGCAGGTAACAATGGAGGAAATTATAACGGCTCCGGATTGCAGTCTTATTTTCTACGTGGGAACTATGCTTATAAAGGTAAATACCTGTTAACGGCAACATTCCGGTCCGATGGATCCAGCAAGTTTGCTCCCGGTAAACGTTGGGGATATTTCCCTGCATTTTCAGCAGGCTGGCGCATATCGGATGAGCATTTCTTTGAGCATGTAAAACTAATCAACTCTTTAAAACTTACCGGCGGATGGGGCCAGTTAGGTAATCAGAATATTGGTGATTTTCAATACCTCGGTATTATTGGTTTAGGCGGCGGTGGCGGTCTGGGTGGTGGTGGTTACTCCTATAATTTTGGTACCGGAACGGTTAATCAAAATGGGGCGTATGTAACAAGTCTTGCCAATCCTAACATTACTTGGGAAAAAGCGGTTATGACAAATATCAGTCTTGAATTTGCCGCCCTTGATAACCATATCAATGGAACTATTACTTACTTTAATAAGAATACATCCGATATGCTTGTGTTGGCGCAACTGGTAGAAACTTATGGTGCACAGGTTAATTTACCTGATGATCGTGGTAATATAAGCCTGCCCAATGTAAACCAAGGTGAGCTTAATAATCATGGGGTAGAGATAGACCTTAATTATAAAAACACGGCAGGTAAATTGAATTATTCTATCGGTGTCAACGGCTCTTTTCTTCGCAATAAAGTTACCCGTTTGTATGGCAATTCTACCTACCTGGGCTCCGCACCTTATGGAAGGGAAAACGTAGATATATCCCGTACCTATGAAGGGCAGCCCATTGCATCATTTTATGGTTTTAAAACGGATGGCTTGTACCAGACGCAGGCAGATATTGATAAGGCTGCAAACATTGCCAATGATCCTAACAAAGCCAATATTAAACCAGGTGACGTTCGTTTTATTGATGTTAATAATGATGGTAAAATTGATGATAAAGACCGTGTAAGGTTAGGTGATGCCAACCCACATTTTGTGTTTGGGTTAAATGGTGCTGCCAGCTATAATAATTTTGATTTTAGTTTCAGTTTCAGCGGCGTAAAAGGCGTGCAAATCTATAATGCAGACAGGCTTGCCGGGTTGGATGCTACTCAAAATTTTAACTGGTACGCAGATCAGAAAAACAGGTGGCATGGTGTAGGAACCAGCAACAGTATCCCCCGTTTAACAAGGGATAATTTAAATAACAATTACCGATCTTCCGACCTGTGGGTGCAAAACGGATCTTATCTTTCTTTAAAAAATATTGCACTGGGGTACACCATTTCTAAGAAAAAAATCAGCAAGGTTGATCTGCCCGATATTCGCATTTATATAAGTGCATACAATGTTTTTTACATCACAAAATACAAAGGCTATACACCTGAATTAGGCTACACAAGTGGCAATCTGCAAAGAGGAGTTGATGTGGCACAATACCCACAATCAAGGAATTTTACAGTTGGGGCATCAATCAATTTTTAAACTTAGAAAAAGATTTATATGAAGAACAAAACCAGTATACTTTTATATACAACAATATTCATCATTGCATCAATAATTACAGGGTGTAATAAAAATCCGCTTGATCAAAAACCAACCGGCGTGTACACCACCGGCAATTTTTGGCGTAACCAGG
>JANYFT010000056.1 GCA_025359625.1 Ferruginibacter sp. | reverse complement strand
ACTTCAGATGTATTGCTCAGAGTTTATAATGCTATTGGACAATTGGCAGGAACTTATAAGATGAATGAAAATGGGTCGTGTACTATAAACATTTCGGAATGGGACAATGGGATTTATTTTTGCACAGTTAACTCCAAAGGTAATTTGTTGGCGAAAACAAAATTTGTTGTTTCTAAGTAACCGCGTTAATTTAAATATTTTTACTTTTTGCAAGTATAATAGTTCATGATAATGAAAAGAATTGCTTTAATAATGCTTACTGTATTTTATATGTTACCCGCAATTGGGTTTAGCATTAATATACACTGGTGTTGTAATAAAATCAGCTTTGTAAAAATTACTTATTTAAATGAAGAAAAAAAATGCGATTGCAGTAAAAAAAAATCTTCCATGAAATGTTGCAGGAACATTCATACCATTATTAAATTGACTGACAATTCAAAAAACGAATCAAATTTCATTGCGCCTTCAGCTAATTTTTTTCTAATTCCTGTATTTACTGTTTTTAAAAAAATTTCATTTAATACATTGAATAATGTTATTTTATGCGCTTATCATTCACCTCCTCCCAAATGTAAACACCCGATTTACTTAGTTTATAACGTTTTCCGCATTTGATTTATTCAATTTTTCTTCATTCAAATACAAAGTGATATTTTGATTGGCGTTCAATAATAAATAACTAATAAATAAATCGTTATACAAAGTGAAAAAAATAATTTATAGCTTCATTGTTTTGCTATTTGCATTCAATTTTGCATCCGCTCAATTAGTAAAGGCTGATTTACAAGCCGCCGGGCTTACTTGTTCCATGTGTTCAAAAGCAACAGATAAACAGCTTCGCACATTGGATTTTATTGACAGCGTTGATATTGACCTTGGTCGTGCAACTTTCATACTTTATTTTAAAACCGGCAAAACAGTTGATTTTGATAAAATTAAGAAAAAGGTACAGGATGCCGGATTTTCTGTTGCATCCCTTAAGGTCACTTACAAAGTTGACAACTTAACTATTGATAAAGGAAGTTCACTTGCTTATCAGAATATGCTTTTTTATTTTACCGACATGAAACCTCAAATTTCAAAGGATGCAGTTGTTTTTAAAATTGTTGATAAAGGATTTGTTAGTGATAAGGAATATAAAAAATATTTAGTACAGCTAAATAATCAGGGCGATAATAAAAATGCCAACGTGCGCATTTATCATGTAATTCTTTAAACAAATGAGAATAGTTTTAATAATATTCTCCTTGTTCACCTTCACATATTTGAAGGCACAAGAACTGTATCCGTCCAGTGAACCGGCAAGCAATATGTCTGCAAAATCAATTGGACTGCGATTAAATAATAAATTCTTCCCTGCATATACCTATCAAAATAACAATGTTCGGATGCATAATAATATTAGTTTTCGGCTGAATCCGGAAGTAATGTGGGGAATAAATAAAAAATGGATGTTTCATATTAATTTATTTGCAAGTAATATTCATCAAATTAATTTCAAGTTTGAGGGAGGTGGCATTTATTTAAAATACCGGTTTTTATCAATTGACAAGGTGCAATCTCACTTTAGAATGGCCGTTTATGGGAAGGCCTCGCTGATTGATAATGCGATTCAATATAACGAAATAAACCTGGCCGGCGATAATTCAGGAGTTGCAACAGGTATAGTCGTGACACAATTGATTCATAAAATTGCGCTGTCTGCAACGGGAGGTTATATAAGGGGAATGAATAATTTACATGACGAATATCCTAATTCTCAATCTAACGATATGTTGGACTACACAATTTCGCTGGGTTATCTATTTCTTCCGTTTCATTATCATGACTATAGCCAACCCAATTTGAATTTATATATAGAATGTTTGGGCAAGGTCAATCCCAATACTAAAGATTACTATACGGATATTGCACCGGCAGTTCAACTCATTATTAATAGCGTTATGCGGGTTGATTTTATTTACGAACGCCAATTATCAGGAAATATGTTTCGGCAAAACATGAATGAATTTGTTACGTATTTGAATAGCTGGAGTGCGGTGCAGATTTATATCAAGCAACATAATAAAAATCCAGTTGATTCAATATTAAATGATCTGTCACTTCGCTGGGGCGATGAAA
>JANYFT010000459.1 GCA_025359625.1 Ferruginibacter sp. | reverse complement strand
GACACCAGTATTTCTGGCGGCACGTTCAATTTAAACCTGATGCAGTGGGGAATTGTCTTGGAACGGGCGTCCAGCTTGATTTTTCAGCTTCCTTGATGTCGAGCCTGCTAAAGTTGATGCCCCACTGGGTAATGCCTTTTTTATACCGGATGGTTTTAAAAGGGATCGCTGCTTCAAATATCCATTTATCAGGGTAATTTTTTACAACCGATACCCATTTATTATCCCAGCTAAGGTCTGCACTGCCGCCACTATGCAAACTGCCATCCCATTGGGCACCTGCTGCGTTGGCACCAAAGGTAAAGCCATTGGTAAGATCATCAAAGGGGTCCATAAAAAAGATAAAATTGTCGTTTTTGCCAAAAGAAAAATCTCTTCTCAAAGATTCAACCATGTAGCGGCCAGGATTTTTAAGGTTACAAACTGCAATAATGTAAATGTTTTGTGCATCATAGGTCATGCGCACGGATGTTTTTACTGTGGCGTGGCTGGTATCCATAGGCAATACCATAAAAAAATTATCGGCAGCATCTGCATCTTTCCATGCCGGTTCATCCATCTCACCATCAACATGAATGGCAGAAGACGCTTTATGAATATGCAGTTGATAAGCGCTGTTTTTTTTCTGAGCTTTTGTAAGTAAGCCCAATAGACAAAGAGGAAGCAATAATAAATATCTCAATACAGCAAAATTTTTGGTTTAAAATTGCTTACAAGATATGAATTGTTATTAAAGAATATCTATGTAAAGATGGGTGATGCAAAACAGGATAAAAAATATGGCACCAAAACCTGATAAAATAGGGTTGGAGAGTAGTTATAGATAGTAATAAAATATCAGCCATAAAAAGATGACAATTACCAAGCAGGATATGATAAATCTCAGTTTTATAGTTTACATTTATAAGCATCTTGTGGTTAAATTAATTGGATCGTTATGGAAATTATCAAACCGGAATCACCATTAGGGAAACTATTATTTAATTATCGCAGTAGCAGCCAGCCTCTACCTGGTTCTGCAGAAGAGTTGCTTCAGTTTCAAAAATTGCAACAAAGTTTCCCCAACCAGTTTGAAATATTTTTTCCTGATACCCATGCCTGCAAAACCATTGTTGTAATACCCAGTCTTACACTTGATCAGGAAGTGCTGTCAAAGGTAAAAGGGGCGTTACATTATGAAGAAAGATTGTTGTGCCTGCTGATGTTATTGCGTATGCCCTGTGCGCATGTAACCTATGTAAGCAGTATGCCCATTGATCCTGTTATTGTAGATTATTACCTGCATTTGTTACCGGGTATTACGGGGTATCATGCCAGGGAAAGATTAACCTTGCTAAGCTGCTATGATTCATCTGCTATTTCGCTTACTGAAAAAATTTTACAGCGGCCCCGTCTGATAGAACGGATAAAAAAAAGTATTCCTCCCGGTGATGTTGCACATATTGCCTGTTTTAACACCACGGTCTACGAAAGAACTTTGGCGGTGAGGATAGGCATACCGATTTATGGTTGTGACCCTTCCCTAATTTACCTGGGTACCAAAAGTGGCAGCAGAAGGGCTTTTTTAAAAGCGGGCGTGCCTATGCCACCCGGCGCCGAAAATTTAAAAAGTTATGAGGATATTGTGCATGCAGTAGCGGCATTAAAAGATATGTATCCGCATTTAAAAAAAGCAGTCATAAAACTAAATGATGGTTTTTCGGGCGAAGGAAATGCCCTGCTAAAATATCCGGACTTTATAGATAAAAAAGAACTGTTTAATTGGATTCATCACAACCTGTATAAAGAAATAATCCCTGTAGCAAAAGATATAAGTATTGACATTTTTTTGGAGAAATTTGTACTGATGGAAGGTATAGTGGAAGCCTTTATAGAAGGAGATGTAAAAGTTTCTCCATCGGTGCAGTGCAGGATCAGCCCGTTGGGTGATGTAGATGTTATTTCAACACATAACCAGTTGTTAAGCGGAGAAAGCGGACAAGTTTTTATTGGGGCACATTTTCCCGCTGATGAATGTTTCAGGGCTGAAATAGCAGCAATGGGGAAAATTATTGCAGAAGAGTTAAAAAACAATGGTGTGATAGGCCGCTTCAGCATTGATTTTATTTCAGTTAAAGAAAATAATAGTTGGAAACATTACGCCATCGAAATAAA
>JANYFT010000248.1 GCA_025359625.1 Ferruginibacter sp. | reverse complement strand
GCCCATTGTAGCCATTGTAATTACTTCCATTATTTTTAGTGCGGTGCATGGTTCTTACCTGGGATTTTTAAGCAGGTTTGCATTAGGCTTTGTATTGGGGTGGGTGTATTACCGTACCGGAAACATCTGGCTAAATATTATTGGGCATTTTTTTAATAATGCATTTGCAGTTACTGCTTTATATATTTCAACCAAGCCAGGTGCAGCACCTGACCCATCAAAAATGGATGATCATTTTCCTTTATGGATAGGACTGGTGGGCATTGCTGCCGTTTACGGATTGTTTTTATTTTTTCAGAAACTAATTAAAAATGATATTGACCGGCCCGGTGAAGAAGTGTTGATACCCGGTTACATTGACAGCAATAACCCCTTTTTAGCAGATACCCAAAACATTGACCACACCAACCAATTGTAATCTTAATGGCAATAAATGTTGAGACCTTAAAAACCCGTGCGTTAACAGCCCTAGTTTTTGTTGCAGTAATGTTGGTTGGCTTATTATGGAACCAATGGAGTTTTACTATCCTGTTCACCGTTATCCATTTTGGTTGCTGGTATGAGTTTGTAAAACTGATGAAGAAAATTTATGGAGATGAGTATTTAAAATATTGTTTGTTTGGATTAGTATATATCACCATGCCGATTTTGATGCTTCTTAATGTAGGTTTTAAAGGAGGTGTTTTTACCAATGACAGGATAAATGAAATAACTGATACAACACAGTATTCCCCCCTCATTCCAATTGCCATTATATTTTCCATCTGGATTAATGATACTATGGCTTACATGGTTGGATCTATGATCGGTAAAACACCTTTCTCAAAAATATCACCCAAAAAAACCTGGGAAGGAACTGGTGGTGGTGCAATATTATGTGTGTTAGTCATTGGCTTTTTATTCCCACTACTGGCAGATAAATATTTTTATTCTTTTGCTCAAAAACAAACCTGGTTCATCATTGCTGCCATCTGCGCCATCTTTGGAACGATAGGCGATTTACTGGAAAGCAAACTAAAACGTATGGCCAATGTAAAAGACAGTGGCTCCATCATGCCCGGCCATGGCGGGTTTTTAGACCGCTTTGATTCTTTACTTGTGGCGGTTCCTTTTGTTTGGTTGTATATAAAATTATTTGTCTAAACAGTAACTACTTATTTCAAGGGAGACAGTCTTCATTTCATTCTAAAACATTCTTACCCAAAACTAAAAATTTTGTAATTCCGCAACGTACATTTGCGGTTCAACTCTAACGCATGACCATTCACAGGGAAGGATACAAATCAATTGCCATTGGTACACTTATTTTTGGTGCAATTAATTTTATCTACTTTTATTTTTTTAGTGCCAGCAATGCCTGGCTGGGATGGGTGATCTTTTTTGCTACTTTGTTTTTGTTACTTTTTCTGATCTCTTTTTTTCGCATTCCTAACCGCATTTTAACCATTAATGACAATGCCATAATAGCCCCGGCAGATGGTAAAGTGGTGGTAATAGAAGAAACAGTTGATACCGAATATTTTAAAGATAAACGCTTGCAGGTTTCCATTTTTATGAGCCCTGCCAATGTGCATGTTAACCGTAACCCTATCAACGGTACTGTTGTTTATAACCAATACCATAAAGGAAAGTACCTGGTTGCCTGGCATCCAAAATCTTCTACGGATAATGAACGGCACTCGGTGGTTTTAAAAAAAGACGATACTGAAATTTTAGTGAAACAAATTGCCGGAGCCCTGGCAAAACGCATTGTAAACTATTTGCAGGTAGGCCAAAAAGTTAGCCAAACGCAGGAGTTTGGTTTTATAAAATTTGGCAGCCGGGTAGATCTGTTATTACCGGTGGGCACCAAAATAAATGTGGAGTTAAACCAGGTTGTGCAGGGTGGTGTTACTGTTATTGCGACACTATAAATTTTAACAACCTTATTTTGGCTAAAAATAATATACTACCTACATTTACGTTTAACATAAAAAATAATATAAACTATATGAAAAAAGTATTTTTATTAGCTACCGCAGCCTTTTTAATTTCAGGTGTAAGTTTTGCCGGAAATGATAAAGGCAAAGAAAAAAAGAAAAAATGTACCAAGTCTTGCTGCTCAAAATCTGGTAAGAGTTGCGGCAAAACAATAACTACTGCTAAAATGTAATTGGTATTTTACCAAATAAAAAACCGCTTCGATGGAAGCGGTTTTTTTATTGCCTATTCAGTTTAAAATATTTGCTCCAGTTCTTTAAGGTGATGAATGATGTAGGTTGGTTGTATATCCGTTATGGTTTTTAGATGATTCACAAAAATACAGTCCATGCCTGCATTGATGGCGCCTTGTATATCTGCATCCAGGTTATCACCCAGCATAATGCTTTCATTTAAGGTAGCGCCGGCTTTATTCATCGCATAATTAAAAATTTCTTTTTTAGGTTTAAGGCTATTGCTTGTTTCAGATGTTATCATGTGGGTAAAATAATGACTGAGCCCGCTGTTATTGATTTTGCTCCATTGCGTTTTTTCAAACCCGTTTGTTATCAGGTGCAGTGTGTACCCTTTAGCAGTCAGGTAATCCAATATTTCGATGGTATGCGGAAATAATATTTTTTTGGTGGGAAGAATTTCTAAAAAATGTACACTCATATCTTTTGCCAGTTGCTCACTGCCAATCTTAAATTCCAGCATGGTGCGCCACATACGTTTCCACTTTAATTCTTCGCTGCTGATAAAACCTTTGTGGTACCTGTCCCATAAAATTTCGTTGTGGTGCAGGTAGTGTTTATAAAAATCAATAAAAGGGTTTACGCCTCTGGCTTCCAGTTCAAAATAAGCATACACTTCTATCAGGGTTTCTTTTGCATTGGCATCAAAATCCCATAAGGTGTGGTCGAGGTCGAAAAATAAGTGTTTATATGCCGGCATATTTTTATTGAATGGTGCCCTTTCCCCGAAATGTGGACAAGAACTTTTTATTTAATTGCTGTAGGTTAGTTTTACAAAGCTACTGGTAAATAAAGTATTACTATTTCATAAAGTGTAAAAGCGGGGGTTACATTTTATAGTTAACCTGCACATATTTTATAACCTGCCAACAGTGCCGTAACTTCGTTTAGAAGGCTGAAGTACAAAAAGGCTTTTAAAGTACAAGAGGGCGACGCCCATGCAGATCCTCATTGCTTCTTAGCCCGGACAATATTTTTTTTCATTAAATTACTCTTACCGTTTTATCAACTAATTTTTTACAATGAATGTAGTTATAACAGGTGCCTCCAAAGGAATTGGCAAAGCCAGTGCAACGGGTTTTGCCGCAATGGGAGCCAACCTTTTTTTGTGCGCCAGAAATGAAGTTGACCTGTACAATACGGTGGCCGGGTTACAATTAGAATATCCTGTCAGTACCATCAACGCACAGCCAGCGGATATGTCAAAAAAAGATGCAGTCCAAAAGTTTGGGCAATGGGTACTCAGCAAAGCCAGCACTATTGATGTGCTGGTGAACAATGCAGGCCAGTTTATGCCGGGCAGTATTAATGATGAAGCTGATGGCTTGCTGGAACAAATGATGGAGATTAATGTTTACAGTGCTTATCATCTCACCAGGACATTACTTCCCACGATGATGGCCGCTAAGAAGGGGCATATCTTTAACTTATGTTCGATTGCTTCATTGCAAGCTTACCCTAATGGCGGCAGTTACAGCATTAGTAAGTTTGCATTGGCCGGCTTTAGTAAAAATTTAAGAGAAGAATTAAAATCTTACAATATTAAAGTAACGGCTGTGTACCCCGGCGCAGTAATGACAGCATCCTGGGGAGATTTTGATAACCGAAAACAGAGGATAATGGAAGCAGATGATATTGCGGCGATGATTATAGCAGCAACCAAACTTACGGTGCAAGCTGTTGTTGAAGATATTATTATTCGTCCACAGTTAGGCGACCTTTGATTTAATTGATAATGGATAATGTTTACTATTTACGATTGCCCATTCACTTATTCATTTAACAGTTTTTTATAATCATTTGTATCTTTCCGTAACATTACAGCATTGCTATAATTTAATTTTGCATTACTAATTATTATGCGCCTTTCATTAAAAAAATTATTACTGCTTATATTTTTTCTGCCGATGATAGGTCAATTTACATTATTGGCGCAGACCCGTTTTACAGCTACCATTTCTGCATCAACTATTGGTAAAAATGAAACGGCAGAACTTAGGCTGATGATAGAAAATGCCAGGCAGGTAGAGCATATAATACCTCCTTCCTTAAAGGATTTTATTGTGCTGAGTGGCCCTAACCAGGAAAGTGGTATGGAAAACAATAATGGTGTTACCAGACAATACATTGGCTATACTTACCAGTTACAACCAAGGGCAAAAGGAACTTTTACTATTGAGCCTGCCATTGCAAAAGCAGATGGCAAAATATTAAAAACCAACCGGGTAATTTTAACCGTTACTAATTCTTCTGCTACAACAAGTAATCAAAATAATAATAGTTCGCCATTTAGTGGTTTATCTGGTTTATTTGATGAGCCTGTGCAGCAAACGGATAACAGGGATTTTATTTTAAAGAAGGGCGAAAATATACAGGCGAAGATTGATAAAAATATTTTTATTAAAGTGGATGTTGATAAAACCAGTTGCTTTATTGGCGAACCAATTGTAGTAACTTATAAATTATATACCCGGTTAAGGTCTGAAAGTAATATCACCAAAAACCCTTCCTTTAATGGTTTTTCTGTAATTGATTTAAGCCAGCCTGGTAGTTCCTACTATAGTATTGAAAAATTGAACGGCCGGGAATATAATGTATATACGCTGCGAAAATCGCAGTTGTATCCTTTGCAGGCTGGGGCTATGGAAGTGGAAATGGCTGAGGTTGATAATAACATTCATTTTGTAAAAGAAGAATTTATAAAAAGTCACGGCGGTAATGGTATCGTAAATGATTGGGGAATAAACGGGTTGCCGCAGCAAGCCTTGCAGGATGAGAAGGTAACACTGCAAAGTAAGCCCGTGATGATTGATGTGAAACCTTTACCCGACACAAATAAACCAGCTTCGTTTAAAGGCGCTGTGGGTAATTTTACATTGGAAGGCGGTGTTGAAAAAAATAATTTTTCTACGGATGATGCTGGTAAATTTCAACTGGTTATTAACGGGCATGGAAATATGGATTTAATAAATGCACCCGAAATTGTTTGGCCTGATGGCATTGAAAGTTATGACCCAAAAATAGAAGCCGCTTTAAATAAACAGGCTGTACCGGTGAGTGGCAGTAAAAGTTTTGAATACACTTTTACCGTTATTAAAGCAGGCACCTACACATTACCTGCTGTGGAGTACAGTTACTTTGATGCAGCACTGAAAACTTATAAAATACTTACTACAAAACCCACTGTAATTACAGTAACAAAAGGAACCGGCAAACCTGCAGCAGCAAAAAATGATACTATAGTTAAAACTGGTAAAGAACTTTTTTTTGATACCATTTTCACCAATCGTTTATGGATCATTATTCCTGTTGCATTTATCATTTTTACTGGATTATTTTTCTGGATAAAAAGAGAAAACAGCAAAGAAGCCGCTATTGCTGTTGCCAAAAAAGAGGAAGAAAAAATACAGGTTACAACCAACAGAGCAGCGCTTCCTGACAATCCATTAATACGAACAGAAGATAAGCTGGTACAGCATGACAGTAAAGGATTTTATGAAGTGCTGAATAAAGAACTGAGACAATTTTTAGCGGCCAGGTTACAAGTTCCGGTTGAAACAATCAATAAAAAACGGATTGCTGAAGAGCTGGATAAAAAGGGAGTTGCGGTCACTACCAGTTTGCAGATACAGCAATTGTTAAATGATATCGAATGGCAGTTATACACGCCATTTGCTGATGAAAATAAAATGCAGGAGATGTACCAGGCAGCCAATACTATTGTACATTCTTTTTCCCTATCCCCTGAAGGGAAACAATAAATACATCTTGATAAACTGCTGCTGCTTTTAATTAGTGCAATTCGTGCCTAAAAATTCGTGCACTTCGTGTAGCAAAAATCCGTGTATCTAAACCTCAATATATTTATATCCTACTCCTCTCACAGAATGAAAATATTTAGGGTTGCGGCTATCCTCTTCAAAATATTTACGGAAGCTTAAAATAAAATTGTCAATGGTACGGGTAGTGGGGTACACATTATAACCCCACACTGCCTGCAGTATCTTTTCACGGGTCACTACTTCGTTCTTATTTTCTATCAAGAGTTTTAACAGCATGATCTCTTTTTTTGTAAGCTCTATTCTTTCTCCGTCTTTGGTGATACATTCCAGGGCTTTAAAATCAACCTTGTTTTTTCCAAACTGATAAATTTGTTCCAGCGGTTTCCTTATAGCAAGCCTTTGGCTTTTTGCCACCAGTTTGCTTACCCTTAATAATAATTCTTCCAGGTTAAATGGTTTGGTTAAATAATCATCCGCTCCTTTTTTTAATCCCAATACCCTGTCGGCACTGCTGTTTTTAGCGCTTAAAATTAAAATAGGGATTTCATTATTTTGCAAACGTATACTTTCGCAAACGCTTATGCCGTCCAGTTCGGGCAACATCACGTCCAATATCATCAAATCAAAATGCTCCTGTTGTACGGCTTTTAAAGCTTCCAACCCATCATTGGCACAGGTTACTTCGTACTCTTCCAGTTCAAGATTTAGCTTTAATGCTTCCTGCAGGTTTTCTTCATCCTCCACCAATAATATGGATATTTTTTTATCTGCCATTTTTTGTGGGTTTATGCATACCTGTGAAAATTACTGCCTGAATATGATTGTAAAAATACTACCGTTGGGAACATTATCTGTTAGCATAATTGTTGCATTGTGCTGCTGGGCAATTTTTTTGGTAAGGTAAAGCCCCAACCCTGTTCCTCTTGCTGCCCTGGTTGCTTTATTGCCTGTTCTGTAATATTTATCAAATACTTTCTTCTTCTCTTCGTCCCCTATACCCTTGCCTTCATCTGTTACAGAAAAGTGAATTTCACGGCGTTGTTGCAGCAGCTGTATTGTTACAAGCGACTCCTTAGGTGAATACTTAATAGCGTTGTCCAATAAATTATTGATGCCCATTTGCAATACTAACCTGTCGCCATTTAAAAATACATCTTCATTTATAAGGGTATTAATTTGCCGCTGCGGAAAACGGAAAGTATAATCGTGCACACATTCATGTAGCAGTTCGGTAAAATTAATCTCTTCCTTTGTAATGCTGTACCCTCCTGCTTCTATCTGCGATGCCAACAGCAAGTTATTACACAAAGCATTTAAGCGGTTGGTTTCCTGTATGGTATTTTGCAATAGCTTTTGTTGCTGGCTTTCTTCTAATTTTCGCTTTTGTAAAGTTTCTAAATTTAGCTTCGTAACTGCAATGGGTGTTTTTAATTCATGCGTAATAGCCATCATAAAATTATGCTGCTGCTGGGTCGATATTAATTGCTGCCTTACTGCCCTGAAAATAAAAACAGCGCTGGCCAATATTAATAAAAGAAAAAAACTGCCTTCACTAATATATTGAATCGTTTTTCTTTTCTCAATTGTATTTAACTTTTGTATCTCATTAAAATAATCAGGAGTATCTTTTTTTAATTGCTGAGTTTCATATTGTATCATTTGGCGGTTTTGCACATTCAGTGCAATAAACCAATATACCAATGCGGCTACAATGTATATCAACAATATCCAATACACCACAAATATTAAACGTAAACGCTTTGTTTTAAAAGAAGGAAATGTCATTATTGTATGTATTAAATACTTCGGCCAGAAACATCAGGTTAGCAGAAGTAGCTACTTCACTTTTTCAACCCTTATACCAATGTTCATAATATTGGGTAGAGGGTTTTCCCTCATAATTTGCGCCACTGAAAAGTGATAGTTGCCTGCTTTATTAAACTTAACAGGCCCGTTGGTAATAAGTTTACGCAACTCCCAGATATCATCCATACCGGTTCCTTCCCAGCCTTTTGCATCCGAACCCAATTGCAGTTCGAACTTTTGATAACGGGTACTGTCTCCCGGCGATTGAGTGCCCACATTGAGCCAGATATTATTGTACCGGTAGGCATCAGTATGGCGCAATACAATATACAGATTGTAGGATGCGGTGGTATCTTTAATAATAAAATCGAACGAAGGTTGCAAAGAATACGGCCACTGGTTTTTAGGTATCACCATATTTTTTTCAAACACATCCAACCTTGTGCAGGCGGTTAAAATTGTGCTGATAATTATTATTAAAACAAATAAAAAACGCTGGGGTAAATATGCCTTTCTTCTCACAAAAAAAATTTATACAAAAAAAAACTCTTTGCCAATTGTAAAACAAAAGCCTTTGCTACAAAACATTTAATACCTGTTCTTTTGCTTTCTCCAGTTCATCCTTCATGGTAACCACACATTTTTGAATATCGGCGTCGTAAGCTTTGCTGCCCGTGGTATTTATTTCACGGCCAATCTCCTGTATTACAAAAGATAATTTTTTTCCTTTTGCATCGTCGCCGTTTGCAAGCAGATCTATAAAATATTCGCAATGCTGTTTTAAACGCACCTGCTCTTCGTGAATATCAATTTTTTCAATGTAGTATATAAGTTCCTGTTCTAATCGGTTGCCATCATAATTTTCTTTGCCCACATGCTCCTCCAATAACTGAACAATCTCTTCTCTTATCCGTTTCATACGATTGGGTTCTAAACGTACAATAACTTCTTCCTGTGCATTAATATTGGTGATGCGTTTAATCAGGTCTTTTTCCAGGCTTGCACCTTCTTCTTCCCGGTGCCTGGTTAATTCTGCCAATGCGGCTTTTAACACTTTTTTAAAATCTTCAAAGTCAGTATCATTCAACATATCATTGGTGGGTGTTACAACTTCCGGCAGCCGCAACAGGGCACTTAAAACTGAGTTGGTATCAATATTCAATTCACCAGCCAATTCTTCTATCTGGCGATAATAGGCTTTAATTAAATCGGTATTGATATTTACAGGTTTGGAAGTACCGTTTTGTTTGATGGTAATTACACAATCAATAGTACCCCTTACCAACTGCTCCTGTAAAATATTTCTTATGTCAAATTCATAAGGGCGCAGCAATGGTGGCAAGCGCAATTGCATTTCAAATTGCTTGCCGTTCAATGATTTTATTTCTACTAAAAATGTTTTATCATTTACTGTTTGTTCTGCCCGGCCAAAGCCCGTCATTGATTTAAGCATAGTACTTTTATTATTTTATATGGATGGATTAAAACAAGAAGCTACAAGTTATAGGAAATAAAATCATTTGCCCGATTTGTGTAAATCATTTCTGTTTGGAAGAAGAAAATGGTAAGCTTCTCCCTGCGTAAGCATTCTCATTTCGCCGGGCTGCAACAATTCGATGCTGCACTTTTCTAACCGGTAACGAATTAGCCGCAATGTAGGGAAACCAACGGCCGCCGTCATTTTACGCACCTGCCTGTTTTTACCTTCCGTAAGTATTAATTTTATCCAACTGGTGGGAAGGTTTTTTCTAACCCTTATGGGTGGAGTTCTATCGGGTACAACCGGTGATGTTTTAAACATGGTTGCTTTACATTTTTTTGTACGATATATTTTACCATCTACCGTTATATCAACACCATTCTGCAGATCGCAGATCGCTTCGTCATTTATTTCCCCGTCTACCTGTACCCAATATTCCCTGTCGTGTGCAAAGGAGGGATTTAATAACTGGTGATTTAGTTTTTTATCGTTGGTAAGAATCAGTAATCCTTCACTGTCATAGTCCAGTCTGCCTACTGCATACACATTGATGGGTACATCAAAAAAATCTTTGAGTGTTTGCTTTCCTTCGCCGGAAGTAAATTGCGATAACACGTTAAATGGTTTGTAAATGATGCAGTAATATTCCAACAGAAATAAATTATTGATGACTAAAATTAAAGCGATGAAGGAGATAAAAATATTGTTGATTACTTTATAAAAATAATAAAGCCCGACGTTTGATAGCCAGGCTTTGTTATATTAATGGGTTAGTAAGTACCAGGAACTAAATTTCCTTACACAATATTAAAAAGAATTTATCCTATCTGAAAAAATATTTTTAAATATTTTATGCACATTTTATTTTAAGCTGTGGAAAAGGACGCTGCTATTTTATAAATGTTATACTTTTTATGATGCCACATTTACACTTTATATTTTATTTATGACAAGCACAATAAAATATAGATGGGCTGAAACCATTGTCGTTACTGATCTTTGAGCGATCGTACACTTTACAAAACTAATTACAGTAACAATTATTGTGTGGAAATGAGGTAGCCTTATTGTAAAAAAAAAGTTGCTTTCCGGATGCATTCAGCCCATAAAATATTTTAAAAAAAAGTTGCTGCACCCGGTCATTTTTTGTTGATTGATGCCGCTTTTCTTTGCAACACAGATAAAGTAAAGCAGCCTACCTTTGATAAAAATTTTATTGCATGCAATTTCCTTCTCCTGTTTCTTTACAATGGATAGCCACTTTTATCAATGCGGAATTAATTGGCAATGTTAACGGCCAGGCAACAGGCATCAATGAAATACACAATGTTGCGGAAGGTGATCTTGTTTTTGTGGATCATCCAAAATATTATGACAAGTGCATTAACAGTGCTGCAAGTTTTATTATTATTGATAAGATAGCCGATGTGCCGGAGGGAAAAGCATTGCTGCTTGTTGCTGACCCGTTTGAAGCCTACAGTAAAATTGTGCAGCATTTTTCTCCATTTATTCCATCATTAAAAGCAATCAGCGACAGTGCGGTTATTGGAGAAGGGACGGTTGTGATGCCCAATTGTTTTGTAGGCAACAATGTTTCTATTGGAAAAAATTGCATCATACATCCCAATGTAAGTATTTACGATGGTTGCATTTTAGGTGATGATGTAGAGATACATTCAGGCACCGTAATTGGCAGCGATGCATTTTATTTTAACACCAAAAAAAACCGTGAATTGTGGTACAAAAAAATGCAGAGTTGTGGTATTGTATTGATAGGAGATAATGTAGAAATTGGCGCTAACTGTACCATTGACCGGGGTGTAAGTGCGGTAACAAAAATTGGCAAAGGCACTAAATTTGATAATCTAGTACACATTGGCCACGACACCGTGATTGGCAAAAATTGTTTAGTTGCTGCACAGGTAGTGGTAGCTGGCTGTGTGCTTATTAAAGATGGTGTGACATTGTGGGGGCAGGTAGTAGTAAACAAGACTTTGACCATTGGTGAAAACGCTGTTTTGTTGGGCACATCAGGCGTTACCCATAGCCTGGAAGGCAACAAAACTTACTGGGGTACACCGGCACAGGATGCTGGTTTGGCAAGACGGGAATTAGTTTGGATAAAAAGAATTCCGCAGCTTTGGGAGAAAGTGATGAACAAGAACCTTAACCACTAAGAAGGAATTAATGACTACCTGCTTTTTAAAGTATAATGAACTATAATTTGGATGAGAAGAATATCTTTTATCGCATTTATAATTCCTGGCAGATAAAGTAGGGTATCCTTAAAAATTAAACTTCCAACAATCAGACTTCAACAATTTTACTGTGGCCTGAAATCATACGGCAGCACATCTGCTACTTTTTGCCAGGTCCAGTAACCGTTAATTACTATATCGTTCTGATCAAAAAAATAACCATTCTGTTCTATGCCGATAAACTGATCTGCTGCAATGGTAATTACTGATAGTTGAAACTTCCTGTCCACATCACCGCTTTGTGAAAGATAGAGCGGATCAGGTGCCTCTTTGGTGTACAATACAGCCAGGTTTTGTTGATTGGGTGATATCTCTGCCAATTGTGTGCTATCGTTTTTGCTGTAATTTAATGCCCCATAAAAATCCACTAAAGGGATAGCTGTTTCTATCTCATTATTTTTTGCCACCAACTGAATTTCAAACCCCTCTTCTTTCAAAATTTTATCATGGACACTCCGCATAAAATGCAACATGGAGCCACGGTAGGCTTTCAGGCGATTGTTATACCAGCCTGTTTTTTGTGCTTCATCCACTGGCTTCATATCCTGGAACAAAGGGTAACCGGAATAAGTGCTCAATTGTGATGCATACTCGTGCGTAAATGAATCAAGGGTGTATTTTATGGTATAACCCAATGCGGCATTTTCTATTTCAAGTGGCGCTGTTGCCAGCACTTTTAAACGATTCTTTTTTTTGTAATAATAAAATTTTAACACCTCCTTATTTTTAATGCTGCACTTACTGCTGTTGGCAGTTTTACCAATAAAGTTTTCTTCAAAAAAATTACCATACTTTTCTAACCCATCTTTTACTTCATTGCTCGATTTTATCACTACATCTTCCAGTGCCTTTTCTTTAGGTGCAATGGCTATCACTATGTTTTTATCCATTGCATCAGCAGTAGTTATCCGTCTTGTTGCAGTTTGGTAGCCGGTAAAAGTGATAACCAAATCGTATCCGCCATTAAGTAACCGCAGGGTAAAATTTCCCTGTTGGTCAGTGGCTGTGCCGATAGTAGTATTCTGTGCAAATACAGAAGCGCCCTGCAGCGGTAATTTTGAGGTGGCATCCGTTATTTTACCGGTGATGAGGTATGCATCTTGCTGCGCTGTTGCATTCCATGCCGTTATTAGAAGGTATAAAAGTGAAAATATTTTTTTCATGGGCATCTTTTTAATAGCTTTTATTAAAAAAGTAAAAGAATTTTTAAGTCGTTTTTAAAAACGAAAATACATTAATGGTTGTTAAGTTTTTGTTGCAATGCAGCGCATGTTTTTGTGATGGTTTCTTCAATGGTGCGATAACGGAATTGTGGTAAAAATTTTTTTAATTTACTGTTGTCAAAATATACTTTTGCCAGTGCTGATGTGGCTGTTTCTTTAGTTAGCAAAGGTGCTTTGCCTGTAAATCTGCTTTTAAATGCTTCCATGCGCCACACCATTTTTGCAAGCAATGGGGTTACTTTTTTATAGGGTATTTTTTTATTGAAAGCGCTGGCTATTAAATTAAATATTTCCTTATAGCCCCTGTTTTCTGCACTAATAATAAACCGTTCTCCGGTTATATTGTTGTCCATTAATTGCAGCATAATATCCGCAACATCTTTTACATCCACAAAACCAGTTACACCATCCGTGTACCACGGAAATTCATCGTACGCAGTTTTAAAAATTTGTGAACTGCCGCCATTCCAGTCACCGGCACCAAGTATTATCGCAGGATTTACTATCACTGCCTGCAGTCCTTCACCAATGCCTCGCCATACTTCAAGTTCGCCCAAATATTTGCTTTTGCCATAATTGCTGTTGCTTGTTGCTGGTGTCCAGTTCATACTTTCATTCACCGCTTCGTTTTCTCTTTTTCTTCCCAAAGCAGCCACTGAACTTACATGTACCATTTTTGTAACACCGGCCGCAAGGGCGGCATTTACTACATTGGCTGTTCCTTCAATATTTATTTTAAACATTTCCTTCTTGCGTTTAGGGTCAAACGTAACTACAGCGGCACAATGATATACCTGTTGAATGCCCTGTATCATTACTTCGTCCAAACCCACTACGTCTAAAATATCGCAGGGAAATTGTGCCAGGTTAGGAGAATTAAAATTTGGCAATAAAGTTTTATTGTAGATAGCAGTAACTTTTTTACCCTGTGCAAGCAGTTGGGTAATTATCTCTTTGCCTAATAAACCACTGCCGCCTGTAACAAGAATCATATTGACCTATTGAAGCGTGAAGATAATCCCTTTCTACACCTTGGCGGAGTAAATAGCAGGTATAAAATATTTCCTTTTAATAATTATAAAAACCCTTGCCGGTCTTTCTTCCCAATTCCCCTTTGCTGACTTTATCTATTTGTAAAGCGGAAGGGACAAATCTTTCTTCAAAGTCAAAAGCTTTATAAATACTTTTGGATACAGCCAGGTTAATGTCTAATCCAATCAAATCCATTAATTTAAAAGGGCCCATTTTAAAACCTGTTGCTTCCATAATAGCATCTGCACTTTCAATAGTTGCCAGGTCCTGCTCTACCAACATCATTGCTTCCAGGTAATACTGCCTTGCTATCCTGTTTACAATAAAACCAGGTGCATCTTTGCAAATTACCGGCGCTTTATTCATGTATTTGCATAAGGAATAAATAGCCTGCACTGTTGCATCATTTGTTTGATTGCCCCTGACTATTTCAACCAGTTTCATTGCGGGTGCCGGATTAAAAAAGTGCATCCCCACCACCCTATGAGGATCAACAACATCAGCCTGTATTTCGGTAATGGAAAGAGAAGAAGTATTGGTGGCAAAAATAGTTGCACTTGCATTGATGGTTGCCAGTTGATTAAAGAGCTCAATTTTAGCAGCCGCTTTTTCTACAATGGCTTCAATAATTAAATCAGCAATACAATCATTAATATTGCTGGTAAACAGGATATGTTGAAAAATTTGTTGCTGTTGTGTTTCAGAAATATTTTTTTTATCTGCCAGGTATTGCAAACTTTTTTTAATGCTGATGGCCGCTTTTTCAAGTATTTCTTTATTCAGATCAAACAAAATAACTGATTGACCGCTTTGCGCTGCAACCTGCGCAATACCACTGCCCATTGTTCCTGCGCCCACAACTGCAATTGTTTTTATCATACCTCAAAAATAAAAAACTGCTATGTGATTATATTGATTTTCTTTTTTAAAAAAATATCAAACCACATAACAGTTTACAACCAAAACCACCCACCTTTTATAAAACAAACATCATTTTAATTTTTTTGTGCTTCCTGTTTTGCCTCAGCTTTCATTTTGTCATTCGCTGTAATAGCAAATTCAACCCTGCGGTTTGCTGCCTTGTTTGCATCGCTTGTGTTATCCACTTTAGGTTGTGTTTCCCCATACCATTTAATGGTTAACCGGCCTGTGGGAATTCCATTAGCTTTTAGAAAATCCCCCACTGCGTCTGCCCTTCTTTGCGATAGCGAAAAATTATACGGGGCTGTGCCCACATTATCTGTATGCCCTTCAATTAAAATATTAGTTTCAGGATATTGATTGAATATTTTCACTAGTTTATCTAATGATAATTTTGAATTAGCGGAGATATTATATTGGTTGGTAGCGAAGAAAACACCGGCATTAGAACCATCCGGATTTTTTTCATCAAAGGTTACATTGATGCCTTCTTCTACCCTTTTCACTTGTGCGCCTGGCACTTCTGTTTTAATAGCATTTGCCTGCTTATCCATTTTATCACCAATCAATCCACCAGCTACTCCACCCACCACTGCACCTATAAGAGCTCCCAAAACGGTATTGCCTTTTTTACCAACGTTGTTACCGATAACACCGCCAATGGCCGCACCTCCGGCTGCGCCAACAGCTACTCCTTTTTGTTGGTTACTCATTTTTTTTGTTTGGTTACATCCCGGTAAAATAGTGCATGCCACAGCTAATAATAGTATTGAATGAGTGACTACTTTTTTCATAATTTATTTTTTAAATTTATTTTTTTACAAAATTGTATACATACGAAGCAGGCTTTCCTTCAAACATAATGTGCGATTTCAATTGCATTTTCGTAGTGGTTAACTGTGCAATTTCCAGGCGAAAACCATCTCCATTATCAAGGCCCTTTTTTTTATCATCCAGCCGTTTAAACTGAAATTGTTTTTCCAATCCTTTCGGTTCGTAAATTGACCATCTTATTGGCCTGTTAACGGAACTGCATTCAGTACCGCTTGCGTTGATGTTATAATTGCCCAAACTGTTGCCTGATGCAAAATTCCAGGAACTTCCTACAAAACACTTAAAAGAAGCTTCGTTAAAAATAGTAGCCGTTACTTTACCGCTAATGCCTTCGGTAGTAATAGTTTCGAGCATCCAGTTACCGTTTATTTTTTGTTTTAATGAACCAGCTTCTTTTGAAACAGAGCAGGATGAACCCGCTATCAGTAATATAAAACCAATGGTGATTTTTAATACATTTTTCATAGATGATTTTTGTTGTTAGATTAGGGGAAAGGCAATTAAAGTGCCATAAATAATTACATCAATTTCTCAGGCAAGTGGCAATGGTGTAAATAAAAAAATACTTCCTTTGAGGAAGTATTTCTACAATTATAAATAAGGAAAGTGGAGAGGTAGCAATTAAAATTTGAAAACACTAGAATGTAGATACTGTGGCTTTTAGGTCTTCCATTTAAATATTACACCGCCGCAGTAAACTGGCGCAAAAAACGAACATCATTCTCGCTAAACAAACGAAGGTCTTTTATCTGGTATTTTAACATCGTAATTCTTTCAACACCCATACCAAAGGCAAAGCCGGTGTACTTGTTTGGATCAATGCCACAGTTTGCCAATAAATTAGGATGCGCCATTCCACAACCTAAAATTTCTACCCAACCAGTATGTTTGCAAACGTTGCAACCACTGCCATCACAAATAAGGCAACTAATATCCATTTCGGCACTCGGCTCTGTAAAAGGAAAATAACTTGGGCGAAAACGTATCTTCACTTCTTTACCAAACATCTCCTGTACAAAAAAATACAGCGTTTGTTTTAGGTCGGCAAACGAAACATTTTCGGCAATGTACAAACCCTCCACCTGGTGAAAAAAACAATGTGCCCTGGCACTGATGGTTTCGTTTCTGTACACACGGCCGGGACAAATAATCCGTATCGGCAATTTGCCTTTTTCCATTTCCCTAACCTGCACACTGCTGGTATGTGTACGCAATAACCAGTCAGGGTTTTGGCTGATATAAAACGTATCCTGCATATCACGGGCAGGATGATTTTCAGGTAAATTGAGGGCAGTAAAATTATGCCAGTCATCTTCAATTTCGGGGCCTTCCGCAACGGCAAAGCCCAGCCGTTGAAAAATAAAAACAATACGGTTGCGTACCAGGCTAATGGGGTGGCGGCTGCCCAATGGCAACGCATCTGCAGGTAAAGACAAATCTGTTTCATTGCCGGTAGTAGGTGCTTCTGAGTTAATAGTCAGTTTCAGCGCTTCATATTTAGCTTCGGCAAATAATTTAAATTCATTCATTATTTGTCCAAATTCTCTTTTTTTATCAGCAGCCACATTTTTCATTTCACCCATCACCTCTTTCACCAATCCTTTGGTGCCTATATATTTAATCCTGAATGCCTCCGCCTCTTCACTTTTTAAAGCGATGAAGTTATTTATCTCTGTCTTGTAATTATTAATCTTTACCAATAAATCGTCCATGCTGCAAAAATAAGGAAATGTGCGCTTCTGAGTATTATGTACTGAGTACTTAGTACTTGGTATCAGACTAAGTATTAAGTTTGCTGCAAATTAAAAACGGATGTACGACCTACAGGATTTTTTATCACCCATCAATATCCATAGTTTAAATGATGATAAAGGATATACTGATGGCCAGATAGCCAAACATATTTTATTAAATGAAGGAGAAATTCCCAACCTGGAAACTGCTGATATTGTATTGGTAGGCGTTGGTGAATCAAGAGGTAGCCGCATGTTTGATGCTTACAATGATGCCCCGGATATTATCCGTAAACAATTTTTTCAGTTGCACTACTGGCACAAGGATATTACCCTTGCAGATATTGGCAATATAAAAACCGGTGCCGCATTAGGCGATAGTTATGCTGCCATTACAACGGTATTGTCTGAATTATTAAGACTAAATAAAACAGTAGTGTTATTAGGTGGAAGTCACGATATTACCTTAGCCCAATATTTTGCCTACAAAAAATTACAAAAAGTGGTTGAAGCCACTTGCATTGACGCCACCATCGACCTGCGTGGAGAAAGTAATTTACGGAGTGAGAATTTTTTGCTGGAAATGCTTACCGGCGAACCCAACCTGGTAAAGCATTACAACCATATTGGTTTTCAAAGTTACCTCGTGCATCCCCGCATGCTCGAAACGATGGACAAACTTAGGTTTGATTGTTTCAGGGTGGGAAAGGTAAAAGAAAGTATTGAAGAAATGGAACCCGTTTTGCGCAACACCCATTTGTTAAGCTTTGATATTAATGCCATAAAAAACAGCGATGCCCCTGCCAACGAATGCAGCCCCAATGGCCTTACCGGCGAAGAAGCGTGTATGCTTACCCGGTATGCAGGCATGAGCAACAACATTAATAGTTTTGGCATATATGGTTACCAGCCAAGATCCGATGTGCATGAATTAACGGCCAAACAAATAGCACAAATGTTGTGGTATTTTATTGATGGCAAAAGCCGCAGTAAGCAGGAAGCTTCTTTAGAAGACACTACTAATTTTAATGAATACCACACCGCATTTGCAGAGATAGATACCCGGTTTTTGCAAAGCCGTAAAACCGGCCGGTGGTGGATGCAGTTGCCCGACAAAACAATCATTGCCTGTAGTTACAATGATTACCTGAATGCCAGCCGCAATGAAATTCCGGAGCGCTGGCTAAGAGCGCAGGAGAGGAGTTAGCGTAGTTGTCATTGAATCTTTTTTCAGTAAAAAATTGTGCCGTGAAAATTAGCAGCCGTATTAATAAAACTACAAATACCGGCATTGGTTTTCATCGCAGCATCCTTGCGTCGCAATCCGTTCATCCGCATACCTCTATGGATCTTCAGCTTTCTGACCGGAGTTTACTAAAATTATCTGCAACATTTTTCAATTTGATATTTACTATTTGCTGTTCCATATTTTTTCTTTCATCCTGCTCTGTATCCAAACAAATTTCTAAACAGGCAGAGCAACTATTACTGAAAGATTCTATCATCAACACAGGCCATATCGGTATCAGTATTTATGAACCGGCCACCAATAAATACTGGTATACTTATGATGCTACCAAATACTTTGTACCTGCTAGCAATGTCAAACTGTTTTCTCTGTATGCAGGCATGAAATATTTAGGCGACAGTCTGATTGGCCTTCGGTATCAGCAAAAACAAAATGAGTTAATCATTTATCCAACTGGCGACCCAACATTTTTACACCCGGATTTTAAGCAGCAGCCAGTATTTGATTTCTTAAATAAAAGCAATCACATAAATTATAGTTCACCACATTTTGCCGATGCCCTTGGATTTGGCTGGGCATGGGATGATTATATGGATGCCTACATGGTGCAGCGCAGTGAGTTCCCTGTTTATGGTAACCTGGCAAATGTATTTACCAATGGCGACACCATCAATATCATTCCAAAAAATATCTCTTTGAAAATCGAAAAACAAAATGAAAACAATAGAGATAATAAAGAAAATATCCTCTCCAGGAAATGGGACAGCAATGACCTTACTTTAACAACAGCCTCCACTCCGCTCCCCAAAAAAAATTATGAAATCCCACTGGTTTCAGACTATAATAAAATCGTTGAATTTTTAGCAGATACCTTACATCAAAAAATAAGTTTAACTAATAACAACGCAACCGATTCAATTAAAAACACGGAGAAAAAACTACACATCATTTATTCCCAGCCAGCTGATTCCTTATTTAAACCAATGATGTACAACAGTGATAATTTTTTTGCAGAACAAACTTTATTAATGGCAGGCAATGAACACATCGGCTACATGAACGATGAAGCCATCATTGATACTTTATTAAAAACAGATTTAAAAGATATCCCTCAAAAGCCACGCTGGGTAGATGGCAGCGGCCTTAGCCGGTACAATTTATTCACCCCGCAATCATTTGTTTATTTGCTGAATAAAATGAAAAACGAGTTTGGTATGGAAAGGTTGAAAGTGATTTTGCCTACCGGCGGATCAGGCACTTTTAAAAATTATTATCAAAAAGACAGTGGTTTTATTTATGCAAAAACAGGGAGCCTCAGCAACCATATTGCCATCAGCGGATTTCTATTAACAAAAAACGGCAAGTGGATTATCTTCTCCATTTTAACCAACCAATTCCAGGGTAGTGCCACCAAAGTGCGCCGGGCTGAAGAAAAATTTTTAGAAGGCATCAGGGAAAAATATTAGCACTTAATTTATAATACCGGTTATAAAACACGAATTCCACGAATTAATACAAAGCATCATTTTAATTCGTGGAATCCGTGAAAAAAAAATCGTGTATTTATTATTACAGAACTACATAAAATCATCCGCCTCCCGGTAAGCTTTTATCAACGCCAGTTCACCATCTTTACCTTTACCGGCGTTACCATGTTCCATACCTAAAACACCTTTGTATCCTTTGGCATTAATGTGTTTAAAAATATTTTTATAATTCATCTCGCCGGTGCCGGGTTCGTTGCGGCCGGGGTTATCACCAATCTGGTAATAGCCAATTTCATCATACACCAGGTCAAGTGTAGGAATAATGTGGCCCTGGTTGCGCTGCACATGGTACATATCATACAAGAGTTTACAGGATGGACTCCCTACTGCTTTGCAGATGGCATAAGCCTGGTCTGGTGTGCGCAGGAATAGATCCGGATTATCGCTAAGTGGCTCAATCACCATAACAATACCATGCGGCTCTAAAATGGCAGTTCCTTTTTTAATCGCTTCAATTACATTACCTGTTTGTACACCTATAGGCAGGTTACGGGCAAAATCGCCAGGCACTACAGTTACCAGTTTACTGTTGAGGCGTTTGGCAACCTCAACGGCTTTTTTACAGGATGCGATGAATTTTTCAACCTGGTCGGCTTTGCCCGATGCCAGCATGTTACTATCATTACCCAGGCCTGGCTGCACAAATACGCCCATTGCCATACCGAGTTTAGCAAGTGTGTCACCAATTTTTTTCTGCTGGTCTTCGGTACGGCCACTCATACCGTTATCCTCAATAGACCGAAAACCATGATCATACCCAAATTTTATCTGATCGATAAAATCATCGCCGGCATGATTTTTAAACATCCCGTCATGAAAGCCATAGTTAAGGTGAAAGGGTTTTTGATCGGCTGTAAAATTTTCTACATTGTTTTTTGCAAACACATTTGCGGAGGAGGTTAATAAAGCACCGCCTGCCAATAAAGATTGCTGCATAAATTTTCTTCTTTGCATGGTTTATATTTTTTGTGGCTTAAATTTACCAACATTCATTAACAAAAAAATTAAATCTTGGTTAACCGGATACTTTTTGTTGCCATTTTTATATGTATAGCTATTACCGGGAGGGCACAACAAAAGCGATTTTCCTTTTCAGCACCAAAAATGGGTTCTCCTTTTTCAATCATTTTTTATTCAGATGATAGTGCAAAAGCAACCCGTATTGCGAAGCAATGTTTTACCCTTGTAGATTCCTTTGTATTTATTTTTAGCGATTATATTGATAGCAGTGAGTTATCAAAATTAAGTGCGTCTGCAGGCATAAAATCCAGTGCTGTAAAGCTTTCACCTGCCATGTATGATATCCTCTTTCAAGCAAAAAAAGCCTTTGATAAAAGTGAAGGTGCGTTCGATATCACCATTGGGCCACTATCAAAGTTTTGGAGAAAATTTAGAAAAGCAAAACAGTTTCCAACCATTGAAGCAGTACGGGCCACCAAAAAATTAATTGGTTTTAATAACCTGATCCTTGATACGCTCAATAAAAAACTAACCCTCACACAGCCAGGAATGCAACTGGATCTGGGCGGAATTGCACAAGGATATATTGCGCAAAAAATAATTGATTTTTTAACTATACAAGATATAAAGCATGCGTTAGTAAATGCCAGTGGCGATATTGTTATGAATGATGCGCCGCCAGGTTTAAATGGATGGACGGTTGGTGTGAATGTTCCTGAAACAAAGGAGGAGTTACTACCACAAACCCTGCTGATGCATAATAAAGCAGTTTCTACTTCGGGTGATGCATATCAGTATATTGAACACGAAGGTAAAAGGTATTCACATATCATTGATCCCCGAACGGGCTATGGCGTTTCGTTTCAACGAAATGTAACTGTGATTGCCGGTGATGGCACCACAGCTGATTGGTTAGCTACCGCCTGTAGCATTTTATCTATCAAAAAGGCAAAAAAATTAGCAACGAACCTTGGTGCTGATGTTTTGATTGGAGAAATTAAAAAAGGTAAACTTATTTTTAATTCAACAAAAGGGTTTGAAAGGTATCAGAAATAAACGTTAGGGTAATGTTTGTTTCAGTTTATTCCTTATCTTCCAAAAATTAAATTATTGATTACCATCGTGAAGAAATTATTTATCCTATTATTGGCCACCAGTTGCTGCCAGTTGATTGATGCACAAGACTCCATTAAAATATTTACCTCTTACAAGTTTACTATTCCCGGTTCAACCATAGAATGTAAGATGGTGCCCATTAACGAAGGCAGTTTTTTAATGGGTAGCAACCAAACAGAAAAAAACAGGAAGGCAGATGAAGGGCCTCAGCGAAAAGTATTTATCGCCAATTTCTGGATGGGTGCATTTGAAGTTACCAGGGATGAATTTGATGTATTTTACAATGATGAAACCACCAGTGAAAGCACCAAAGTAGATGCCATTACCAGGCCCAGTCCGCAGTACATAGATTTTAGTTTGGGTATGGGTAAAGAAGGTGGTTACCCGGTAAATAGTTTATCGCAATATGCAGCCCTTATGTATTGCCGGTGGTTGTATAATAAAACAGGTATTTTTTACCGCCTGCCAACAGAAGCCGAATGGGAGTATGCCTGTCGGGCGGGAACTACAACAGCTTATTATTTTGGCAACGATGAAAAGTTATTGGATAATTACGCCTGGTATAAAAACAACAGCAATAATAAATTTCAGAAAGTGGGTTTAAAATTACCCAATGCCTGGGGGTTATATGATATGCTGGGCAATGTGGGCGAATGGACAATGGACCATTATGAAGAGAAGCGCATGGACAGTTTGCCTGATAAAACAGCCAACCCATTCGTGGCGCCCAATAAGACACGTTATCCCAAAGCCTTGCGGGGCGGTGGTTATATGGATGAGGCCGCTCAGTTAAGAAGTGCCGGTCGTTTTAAATCTGATCCGTTATGGAACAAACGTGATCCTCAAATACCAAAAAGCAAATGGTGGCTCACAGATGCCCCATCAGTTGGATTTAGAATGGTCTGTCCGTTGGAACAACCAAGCCCTCAACAGGCCAATGAATTTTATAAGCAATACCTTGGGAAATGAAAATATCTCTGATGTCTGATTTTTGATGGCTGATTTGAGAAGAGTATGCATATTGGGGAAGATATTAATTGACAAAGGGTGATCAATTAAAAATCGCACATTCATTAAAATTAGTTGGATAAAATAAAAAATTTGAAAGAGAAAAATTAAAGACTTCCTATTCCGAAAAAGCCCTTGCTAATGCAGGGTCAGGCTCCCTCTCCTTGGAAGAGGGCGGGGGTGAGGTCAGCACAAGCAAACAATTAAAAACAACTCACATAACAATATATAAAGCATTTAATTTCATCAAAAAATTTATTTAAAACAATAAACCTAAAATCAATTATGAACAACGACGCTTCCAAATTTACAAACCCTTCCAGACGGGATTTTTTAAAACAGGGTTCCCTGCTTGCAGGTGGATTAATTGCTGCACCACTTTTATCAAATGCAAATTACTTTTCGGGGGCAGATGATGTTATTAAAATAGCATTGGTTGGCTGCGGTGGCCGTGGCACAGGTGCCGCCACGCAGGCTTTGCTCAGCAAACAAAATGTAAAGCTGATAGCAATGGCAGATGCATTCAGGGACAATTTAGATACCTGCCTTAAATCATTAAACAGTGAAGACATTGCCGAGTCTACCGGCGGCCGGGGCAATTTAAAAGGTAAAATTGATGTGCCGGAAGAAAGGAAATTTACCGGCTTTGATGGTTATATGCATGCCATCGCATTGGCTGATGTAGTAATACTGGCAACCCCCCCCGGTTTCAGGCCCATTCATTTTGAAGAAGCTGTAAAACAAGGCAAGCATATATTTATGGAAAAGCCGGTGGCGACTGATCCTGCAGGAATACAAAAGGTATTGGCAGCGGCTGCCATAGCAAAACAAAAAA
>JANYFT010000412.1 GCA_025359625.1 Ferruginibacter sp. | reverse complement strand
TTTATTAACTACACTTCCATTTGCATTTATTGTCCTACAGTTACCCGTACAAACTGGTGCTTGCTTTTTACAAGAGGTTATAAATATTGAAACTGAAATTAGTGTCAATAATATTTTATAAGAAAGTTTCATAGTTAAGTTTTATGTTATGACAATTTCAATGTAAGTACCTGCTGTGTCCGGGTTGCCTACAACATTTGCATTTATACTATTACACGTAATTCATAATTTTCAACTCAACGGTGTTATAGTTTCCCATCTGCTCTTTTGTATTGTCTGGTTGCGTAAAGCCAATTACCATTCAATGTAATTAATTTATTCAGTGCATCCAAATAATCCGGAATAGTAATCAAACAATCGCAATTATATATAGGTCTAAGCCTTGCGCAGCAATACTGTCCTGTGTCTGCTTGTTACTTATCTTTAATCCGACACTTTTCAACATAGAAAATTAGCAACCTACCAACACTGGAGCATTAGTAACGGATGGCAACAGGACGGAGTGCTGCGCCAGCCAAGGTGATAGATCACATTATAGTTACCAGCGAAGGATATTATTCTTTTGGTGAGGAGGATTTACTTTAGCCCACTTTTATGCATTCACCTGATATCAAATAAATGAAATAGAGCGTATAGGGTATATGGTTTAAGTAGCATCATGTAGTTATCAATTGGCTTTAAGTTTGTGTATTAATCCGAATTTGTTGTTAGATCAATATTTGAGAAATTAAAACGTATTTTACAAATAAATCAAGGAAGTGAAGTAAATATAAGTAAAACAACATTAGCCATCAGCTTATAACTTGAAAGCATTGATTGCACAGACTTTCAGCACTATTATGCATTAAGTAAAAATTCAGTCAATAAGAAATGTCGCTTAACAAGCGCATACAAATGAAAAAAATACCTATCAGGCAAATTACTGAAAACCCAAAAGCACCGGCTACTTCGGAACGTTTTAAAATCCGTACCGTTCAGGAAATTCTTGCAGGCAACGTATTGAAACAGGACTTGCACAGGCATGACTTCTTTTTTATTCTTCTTTTGCAAAAGGGTAATGGCAGCCATGAAATAGATTTTACACCTTATCAGGTTCTTAATAATTCTATTTTCTTTTTACGGCCTGGTCAGGTACACCAGCTTGAATTAAATGCAGCTTGCACCGGTTACTTAATGGAATTTAACAACGAGTTTTATCATCCCAAAAACAAGTCTTCGAGCCAGCGTTTAAGAAAAGCAAGCAATAAAAATTATTGTAAACTGGAAGTACACAGGTTTGAAAAATTACAAGATATTTTATCTCATATCTTTCAGGAATACACAAGCCGGGAAGAAGGTTACCTTGATAGTATAAAAGCCAATCTGGAAATTTTCTTTATAGAGTTTGTAAGGCAAAGTCCAAATCCAAATAGCATATCCACGAATATTAGCCCATACACACAGGAACGCTTTGAAGAATTTTTAGACCTTTTGGAAAAGCAAATTACTACCCTCAAACAGGTTTCTCAATATACTGACATGATGAGCCTATCCACTTATCAACTCAATGAAATTACAAAGGCTTCTGTTGGTAAAACACCTTCCGAACTTATCAATGATCAAATTATTTTAGAAGCCAAAAGATACCTGTTGGCAACGCCCAATCAGATTAAAGATATTGCAGACCACCTTGGCTATGAAGATGTATCTTATTTCATCAGGTTTTTTAAAAAGCATACAAGTCTTTCTCCCGAAGCATTCAGGAACCATCCCTCATAAGTCCTGCACAACTACATTGTTGTCCTATCATGCTGCCCGTTGGTAAAAGTAATTTTGTGTAATAAAATAAAAATTACATAAAATGAAAATTATTATCGTAGGTGCATCAGGCACTATGGGAAAGCATTTAACAAGTGCATTTGAAAAAGAACATGAAATAATTACTGCTGCTTCCAAAGGCTGCAATATTCAGGTAGATATTACCTCTGCCAGTTCTATCAAAAACATGTACAAGCAAGTAGGCGCTTTTGATGCGCTCATTTCTACAGCCGGTCCTACTTATGTTGGCCCCTGGAATAAACTTACTGATAAGGAGTTTAGGCAAGGAGTAGAAGGAAAAATGATGGGACAAATTAACCTGGTACTAATCGGGCAACACTACATTAATTCTAAGGGCTCGTTTACATTAATCACCGGCGCACTATCCCACGATCCGCAGAAAAACTTCGCCAATGCATCAGCTGCAAATGGAGCCGTGGAAGGATTTGTAAGAGGAGCAGCCATTGAATTAGAAAACGGTATTCGCATCAATGCAGTAAGCCCCACTGTTATTGAAAATTCTCCCCAATACTTTCCATATTTCCCTGGCGATATTCCGGTAACCATGCAACAACTGGAATTTGGTTTTCGTAAATCTGTATTTGGTGCTAACACGGGGCAGATAATAAAACCTTATTAATTCACTTTACAAGCCACATTAACCGGGTGATTATCCGAAATGGTAATCACCCTTCAATTAATCCAAATAATGATGAAAGAGCTAATTATTATCGCCGTATTTATAGTACTTGGATTTGCTGTTGAAACCCAGATTAATTTTTAAGATACAACGACAACTTTAGTTATCTAAAAGGTGATAGCCCCGATAATTATCAGGAAACAAAACCTTGTTGGGTGTAGTGTCTTTTTAAAGTGAGTTTGACAATGCTACAACGAGCAAAAATATAGTTAGGAGTATTGTAATTGGCGTAAATAACAATCGCTCAATTTTGTTGATT
>JANYFT010000395.1 GCA_025359625.1 Ferruginibacter sp. | reverse complement strand
ATAATCAATAAGCAAAAAATATGAATTCAAAAGTTGATTGGTTTTTTACTAAAACCTCAAAGTGGCAAGAAGAATATTCAGAATTGAGAATGCTTGTTCTTGACTGTGGACTAACAGAAGAATTGAAATGGGGCTGTCCCTGTTACACCCGGCAAAAAAGCAACATTGTTTTAATACACGGATTTAAAGACTATTGTGCCTTGTTATTTATGCAGGGAGCTTTACTAAAAGACTCAAAAGGAATTTTAGTTCAACAAACAAAAAATGTGCAATCTGCACGACAGATCAGGTTCGCCAATATCCAGGAAATATTGAAAGAAAAATCAACTATAAAAGCCTACATCAAAGAAGCCATTAAAATTGATAAAGCAGGTTTAAAAGTGGAATTAAAACCAACAACTGAATACAAAATTCCCGAAGAATTTCAACAGGTTTTAAACGAAATGCCTGAATTAAAAACTGCTTTTCATGCACTGACGCCAGGACGACAAAGAGGATACCTACTCTATTTTTCTGCTCCCAAACAAGTTAAGACGAGGGAAGCAAGAGTTGAGAAGCAGCTACAGCAAATACTTGACGGAAAAGGGTTAGACGACTAACTGTTGAGAAAATAAATAAACTAACAGTACTATAATGAAGCCTTGCTGCCAAAAAGGGGCTTGCCAAAATGAGCGCCTAATTCTATTCTCCTATGGCCTTTGAACTAACATCGCCTATACAGGCACTGAGCTTTAATTTCATTAATTTTGTGGTTTATTTTTTTATTGTAAAACTATAAGATCATGGAAAAATATCATTATGCCCGCCAGCTATACCTTTTGCCCCTGCACCTAACTCGCTGAGAGACGTTTGTATGAAGCTAAAGTTCCGCATAGTTTTAAAAGTACAAAAGTGCGACGCCAATGCAGATGCACAGAGCTTCGTAGCCCGGACAATAATTTAACAACACCAACACCCGCCCATAAAACAAAACAATAAACCAAAAACAGTAAACCCATTTCTTGAAACTACAATCCACCAAAGGCTATAAAATTATCACCGAATGGCTGGCTTCAAAAGGCCATCATCCATTTTTATTTCAGGAACAAACCTGGCAGGAAATTATACAGGGCAAAAGTGGTTTGGTAAATGCACCGACGGGTTGTGGTAAAACCTTTTCTGTATTTTTAGGCGCTGTGATTGATTTTATTAATCAGCATCCTGATAATTATCAAACAAAAATTAAGAGCCGTTTACAACTGATATGGATAACACCTTTGCGTGCGCTGGCCAAAGACATTGGCCGTGCCATGGAGGAAGTGATCGTGGAATTAGCGATGAACTGGAAGGTAGGCATCCGCAATGGCGACACCTCCATCAGCGACCGGCAGAAACAAAAACGGCAGATGCCCGAAGTGCTCATCATAACGCCTGAAAGCCTGCATTTGCTGCTGGCACAAAAAAATTATCCGGAAGTTTTTGAAACACTTAAAATATTGGCAGTTGATGAATGGCATGAATTGCTGGGGAGCAAAAGAGGTGTGCAGGTTGAGCTGGCCATATCAAGAATAATTGGTTGCCGCAAATTACAATTGGTAACATTTGAAGATGCAGCAACAGATGCAGCAACACTAAAAATAATTGCGCCCAACAAAATACACCACACAGAAAACAAACAACCAGCCATTTGGGGAATATCAGCAACCATTGGCAACCTGGAGCAGGCGAAAGAAGTATTGCTGGCCTCGTTGAACAGTAACGGAGTGCATGCAGGAAAAATTATAAAAGCCATCGTCAACAAAAAAATAGAAATAGAATCCATTATTCCTGATGAAATAGAAAAATATCCCTGGGCCGGGCACCTGGGGTTAAGGCTGGTGGAAAAAGTAATTCCCATTATCAACAACAGCAAGACCACCCTTATCTTCATCAACACCCGGGGCATGACGGAAAGATGGTACCAGGCACTGCTGAATGTAGCACCTGAATTATCAGGCACAATAGCCTTGCACCACGGCAGTATTGAACAGGACCTGAGGTTATGGGTAGAAGACAATTTGCACACCGGCAAATTAAAAGCGGTGGTGTGTACTGCCAGTCTTGATTTGGGTGTAGATTTTCGCCCGGTAGATACGGTGATACAGGTAGGCTCTCCTAAAGGCGTAGCCAGGTTTTTGCAAAGGGCAGGCCGCAGCGGCCACCAACCCGATGCCATTAGCAAGATCTTTTTTTTGCCCACCCATTCATTGGAACTGGTAGAAGCGGCTGCATTAAAACAAGCCATCAGCCAAACTTTTATTGAAAGCCGGGAACCCATGTTATTGTGCTTTGATGTGCTGATACAATACCTCTGTACACTGGCCGTATCAGATGGTTTTGTTCCGGCTGAAATATTTGAGGAAGTAAAAAAAACACATTGCTATCATCATATTACCGAAGATGAATGGCAGCAATTATTATTTTTTTTAACCGCCGGCGGAGCAGCGTTGCAGCAGTATGATGAGTACAAAAAAATTGAAGTGATGGATGGTGTCTACCGTATGCCTAACCGCCGTATGGCCATGCGCCACCGCATGCATATTGGTACCATTGTTAGTGATTCGATGCTGAAAGTAAAATTTATGAGTGGTGGTTATGTAGGTGTAATTGAAGAGTATTTTATTTCAAGACTGCAACCGGGTGATGTGTTTACTTTAGCCGGTAGAAACCTGGAGTATGTTATGATAAAAGACATGACTGCTATTGTAAAAAAATCAACTTCAAAAAAATCAATTGTGCCAAGCTGGAATGGTGGCCGTATGCCGCTAAGCGCCAACCTCGGCATTATGTTGCGCAAAACTTTTGACAAGGCTTTTGAAATGAGTAAACTTCAACTCACTAAAAAAGAACAGGTGAAAGAGCCGGAGTTAACCGTACTAAAACCTTTGTTCGATTTGCAGGAATCCCTATCGCACATTCCCAAAGAAAATGAACTGCTGATTGAACATATTGAAACTAAAGATGGCTTTCATTTATTTGTGTATCCTTTTGAAGGCAGGCTGGTGCATGAAGCCATGGCAGCTATATTAGCTTACCGCATCAGCCGCATTACACCGATCACTTTTAGTTTTGCCATGAACGATTATGGATTTGAATTATTAAGCGATCAACCGATACCGGTAGATGATGCCAATGTGTATGAATTATTTAGTTTGGAAAATCTTTTTGCTGACATTCAGCGATCGGTGAACAGCGTAGAAATGGCCAAGCGAAAATTTAGGGATGTTGCGGTGATTGGCGGATTGATTTTTCAGGGCGTGCCCGGCGAGCATGTAAAAACCAAACACCTTCAAAACAGTGCCAGCTTGCTGTTCAGCGTTTTCAGTGAATATGACGCTAAAAACATTTTATTAAGACAGGCCTACCAGGAAGTACTTGACCAACAGATGGAGGAAGTACGTTTACGGAACATGTTGCAACGTATACAAAATGGCCATATCGTTATCAGGTTTCCCGAACGGTTAACACCATTTTGTTTCCCGCTAAAGGTTGACAGTATGAGAGAAAATCTTTCTTCAGAACAACTGGAAGACCGTGTAAAAAGAATGCAGGCCCAGCTTGAAAAATAATGGTTTGGCAACTGAACCTGCATCTTACAATAAAAAAATTTTGTCAGTATTTTTAAATTAATATACCAGGTATTTTCTTTGTACCGTGTAAAGTATAATAAATACAACCGGAACAAACAAAGCAATTAAACCAAAACCGTTAAACGCCCCAGTACCAATAAATAGTAATGCTGTAACAATGGGTAATATTTCTCCTACCACCCATAAAATAAATCCCTGCTTTTTTAATTTACGCATTTCCAAAGCACCATACAAACAAAGCGCCATGGCAACAAGCCCTAACAACAAAATAGGGAACTTATTTTCCATTGATTTTCTTAATACATCCAACATACCAGGACCCATCATGCCCTTTGCCCATGCAGGGGCGTCTGCCATTTTATCCTGGTTTTCTACCATGGTTTTATAAGATTTCTCTGCGCTTGTAAACGACCAGAAAGAACCAAGCAACCCTATGGCACAACCAATAAAAGTAAGAATGGTTAACACATTTAAGCCTGTTGGCAAAGTGGGTTTTCCACCTTCGGCAAAATCTAAAACATTTGAAGTTGAGTTAGCATCTGTCATATAGTAAATTTTTACCTAAAGTAGCTACTTATTTGGTGATTTCAAAACCATTCTTCAGTTGGTTTATAATGTATCCATTTACCTTTGTGCATAATGTCAGCATTCATTCCGCATACCATTCTAAACAATACTTTCTTGTTATCTGTAGAGCGATGTATTTTTTGGGAGGAAAAAAAAATACTGATCCTTTCTGATCTTCACCTGGGCAAGACCGGGCATTTTAGAAAATCTGGCATTGCTATACCGCAGGGCGTATTTAAAGAAGACATGCAGCGGTTTGTTACCCTGATACAAATTTTCAAACCACAACAAGTCATCATCATCGGCGATATGTTTCACAGTGAAAGTAATAAGGAGCATGATTTCTTTTTAAAATGGCGGCAAGATTTTTCAGCATTGCCCATTCATTTGATAAAAGGCAATCATGATATTTTGAAAGAAGGATGGTACGCTATTGCAGACATCACTATTCATAAATGTGAAATGGCAATTGGTGATTTTGTTTTTGTACATGACATAGAGGATTGTACCATGCCTGATAAAGGCTATGTTTTTAGCGGCCATATTCATCCAGCTGTTACTGTTAAAGGGTTGGGAAAACAATCTCTAAACTTTCCCTGTTTTTATTTTGGCAAACAATACGCCGTGTTGCCTGCCTTCAGCAAATTTACCGGCACCTTTACTATTGAACCAAAAGCAGGTGAAAGTGTTTTTGCATTGGTAAAGCAATCCATCATACCGCTTTAATGACAAATAACATTTTAAAAATTGCTTACGATTCTATCTATGCCCATCCTTTGCCGGAAGGCCACCGGTTTCCAATGTTAAAGTATGAACTGATACCGGCACAATTATTACATGAAGGAAGTATTACAAACCACAATATTTTTTCACCTGCTGTTTGCCCCGATGAAATTATTTTATGGACACATGACAAAGCTTATTTAGAAAGGTTACACCATCAAACCCTTTCGGCCAAAGAGCAGCGCCATATTGGGTTTCCGCAATCACCCGCATTAACACAAAGAGAATTGATGATTGCACAGGGCACTATTGATTGTTGCAACTTTGCCATGCAAAATGGTATAGCTATGAATGTAGCAGGCGGTACTCATCACGCTTTTGCCGACAGGGGCGAAGGGTTTTGTATGCTGAACGATATAGCCATTGCAGCGAATTATTTACTGAATAAAAATTTGGCAAAACAAATTTTTATTATTGACCTTGATGTGCACCAGGGTAATGGCACCGCCAAATTATTTGAAAACGAAAAAAGAGTTTTTACCTTCAGTATGCAAGGCGAACACAACTATCCTTTTAACAAAGAAAAAAGTGACCTTGATGTGCCGTTAAAAGATGGCATGGGTGACGACGAATATTTAGGTTTGCTGAAAGGGATTTTACCAAAACTGATTGCTAAAGTAAAACCTGATTTCGCTTTCTATTTATCAGGCGCAGATATTTTAGCTACCGACCGTTATGGAAAATTAAAAGTGTCTATGGAGGGCTGCAGCCAAAGGGATGAATTTGTTTTTACAACTTTGAAACAACACCATATTCCTTGTACAGTTGCAATGGGTGGCGGTTACAGTGCTGATGTAAAAATTATTACGGAGGCGCATTGTAATACTTTCCGAACGGCTCTTAACGTATTTTTTTGATAATTATTTTTTAAGACACAATGGATAAAAATCAACAAATTCAAACACTTAAAAAGACGGATGGTATCTGGTCAGGCAGAAAGTAAGTCATAAACAGTATAAGCATACCGTAAAAAAAGGGTTGGTGACTATTGCAGCCCATAAGCAAAGTGACGATATAGCTCCCGGTACTTTAAGTAGTATTTTTAAGCAGGCACAAATAGATAAAAAATGAGAAAGTATTTAGTGGTATACGAAAAAACAAAAACAGGTTATTCTGCTTATGCCCCGGATTTGCCCGGCGTTATTGCTACGGGTAAAACAAAATTAATTGCAGAAAAAAATATTTTTGACGCCTTACAGTTTCACCTGGGAGGATTAAAGGAGGAACATTTTGCTATACCAAAAGCGTATGCAGAAAGTGAAATGTTTGTGTTTACCCTTTAAAATTGCTCCATGCAAAATTAACAACTGGTTTCACTGATTTTAATTTAAACCATAAGTAAGTGTAGTATAAAAAAATCCTCCAATTTGCGGACCACCTAAAATAGAATAGTAATATTTATTAAAAACATTACTTGCACCAATTTTTATGTCAATAGCTGGATTGGCAATGGTATACCTCACCATACAATCTGTATTAAATGCGGATGGTACATTACCGTTTATTAAAAAAGATTGCCAGTAATAATTGCTTTGATATTTTAGTGTAACACCAAAGCCCAAACGCTTGTAAATATTTGTTCCATTGATGGCCGCAGTTGTTATCCAGGCAGGTGTATTAAACCCATCTTCCAACCCATCATTGGCTGAAGTTTTCTTCAATGTTTGATAGCTGCCATTGCCTGAGAAAGAATAATGATTGTTAAGTACATAACGCAGCTCCAGTTCTGCACCATAATTACGAACTACAGTTTTTGAATTAGTCCACAGCCGGTAACGTGCTTGTTTATTTTTATCAACCAGTGCCGCTGGTATCTTTGCTTCATCTGTGGTGTTGGGGATACTTGCTTCTATTTGTGCAATGAAGTTTGAGTACAGGTTGTAATAACAATCTCCATCAATAAACAATTTATTATCCAGTAAAATACTTCTATAGCCCAACTCAAATGAGTGCATTTGTTCTGGTTTTAAATAAGTGTAGGTATTGCGTTGAAGCAGCGTTTTATTTTTATCGATCGCTGCCATTAGTGTAAGGCCTGAATTGTTTACATCTTTATTAACTGCAGACTGAAAAGCATCAATAGAACTTTTTAACCAGGACTGTTCAAAAATTCCACTCGACATAATTTTTAAACCCCCTACCCTTTTTACACCTCCGCTATTGATGTTAGAGAAGCCTTCAAAAATACTTGGAAACCGGTACCCGTTTTGGTAAGATAAACGGATAAAATTTGATGTAGAAAGTTGGTATACCGCAGTTGCCCTTGGGTTAAATTGCAACTTAAAATATTGATACCGTGTTGCACGAAGGGCTGCACTTACCTGTAATTTCTCTTTCAAAAATCCTTTGGAAGCATGGGCAAAAAATCCCAGGCTGGTATAATTTACTTTATGTCCAGTATCTACGGGGTTTATAAAATAATTACCGTCCGGCACAATGATATAATCCCTGAAATCTGCACCCACCTGTAGCAAATATTTCAGGTGCAACAACTTTCCCAAATCATACGAGCCTTCTGTGTGTACTAAATTGGCTTTTACATTTAATGCAGCACCAATATTCCAGTCGCTAATTTTTTGCTGCTCCTGCAATTTTTTTTCGAAGGCATCAGTACCCGGTTGCAACCTCCCATTGTCTGCTGCGTTACGGGCAATATGATGTGCAGTGGCAATATTATTATTTGATGTGGTTGCATTATTAAATGCTGTGGTATAATCGGCATACCACTGGTTGGTATTTTTAAAACCCAGATCAATATTTTCAGCCATGGAACGAAGGTTGTAAGAGTTGCCGGTATTTTCTGTTGTTACATAAGCCCTGAGCTTCACGAATGAATTTTTATACTGCAGGATATGTTGCTGCAGTAAATAATCCTGTAAACGAAAACGGTTGGATCGTTGATAAACACTGTTTAAAAATGCAGTGCGGTAAGTGTAAGTAAATAAAGATTGCTCATTGGGTTTATAATAAACAGACAGATCACCCTTCCAGTTTTGTAAATGGTAATCGGCTACTTCACGTTCTGAATATCCGGTACGGGCAACCACATAATTTTTTCCGCCGAGGCTAAGCGTTTTCCGATTGCTCGATTCATTGCCATAACCATTAACAGCATCGTACCCTGGATTATCATTGCCCAACAGTCCGGTAGTTTTGTTGGCATTCAGATTTAAATCATCTTTATTATCAGCAATCCAGTCGTAACCTTTTGTAAACCCGGCATTAATTTTAAAGGCCCATTTGGAAGATAAAACTTTTGCCCAGCGGATATTGGTTTCATTGTACAATTTTGCCGAAACATTATTGGGGTCGTTAACATGATTAACGGCTACCTGCTGTTGTATGCTGATGCCTTGAGAGTTGAACGGATTTTTTGTGGTAAAATTAGCAAGGCCATTGGTAGCATTCATACCATACAAGGCAGAAGCCACGCCCTGTATGATCTCTACATTTTCAATATCTAAATTACCCGGACATAAGGCATTAGAAATGGGTGCACCAATGTGTGGCGATTGGTTATCAATATTATCAACCAATTGCACAAAACGCACATTGGTAGTGTTAGAAAAACCTCTTGTATTTAGTACTTTAAAACCCAGGCTTGGCACAATCATTTGAACGCCTTTCATATTTGCAATGGCATCAAAAAAAGAAGGCGAAGTGGATTGCTGTATCTGGATGGCATTCATTTTAGAAATACTAACAGGCGCTGTAAGTTGCCTTTCTGTAGAACGGGAAGCTGTTAAAACCACATCTTGTAAAACAGTGGTGGTTGACACAGTATCTTGCCCGTAGCTTTTATTTTGTGCTATACACAGATTATAATCTCCGAATAACAGGATGAATATACCTATAAAAAATAGCCTTTTTTTCCATAGTACAATAAACCGACTGAAGTAGTTTTTTCTCATTACAGTTTTGAAGTGGCATTTTAATAATGACGAAATCCTAAAACATTGTACGTTATAGTTTTATTCCACGAAAATAGTAAAATAGCCAATTAAATTCTTTATTAAAAAAATCTCAAAATAATCTTTATCTACTGTGGAATATCTTACTCTAAAATATACTTTATGCGAATTTATTACCCCTTAAAAACAGACATTCTAAATTGATTTGATATTTTTAATTCATAGTTATATGCAAAAAAAATGGTTGCTAAAAAGCAACCATTTATTGAAAAGTTTAAAAATTATTTTACATCATTTTTCATAGACTTTAATTTAGACCTTGGCAAGTGTATCTGAAACCCAAGGGCCAGGCTTAAAGCGTTATTGGTAGTAGCATTTCCAAACCCAACGGTTAAATTATATTTCGCTAATAAATCTAAAGCAATATTTTCATTTAAGAAATAGGCTATACCTGGCCCAATCCCTACTCCCAAACCGTTTGTATTAGTACTCGGGATTCCCGACACTTTGGTATTGGTACCATAAACCCCGACATTGGCATCAACAAACCACCGTGTTTTTTTAACATTTTGCAAAGCTCTATCTTTAAAATAATACCTTGCTATTGGCCCAACTCCATAACTAATAGAAGTAAATCCTTTCGCAGTATTCAAACCTATTAAAGCTTCCGCTCCCACAGCAAGGTCATCTTTTATAAACCAGGCTACCCTTGGAGAAAGATTAAAACTGAAAGCGGTATTACCTTTTTGAAAATCGAGCCCTAAATTAGAAATATTGCCTCCGATTAAATACCAGTCTTTTTTTGTTTGTGCATGCGCTATAATATTTATTAATAAAATTGTAGCGAATAGGAAAAATTTTTTCATAATAGTATTTTAGTTAAAAATGTTAAAACTCTGTCGATTTTCTTAACCAAAAGTTATGCCATTACCATTAGTTTATAACAGGTAACTGCCTGCGGTGCACAGATATAATGCCTCCTGATGAGTAGATTACTAAAGATATTTACAGAAAATTAGGGGGCGGCAATTTAAATACTTTTTTTAGGGATTGGTATATTAGTTTATACCATCAGCAATATGGAGACACAGCATATTTTGGGTCGTTGTATTAGCGGCGGTGTTTTCTGAAGTTGCTTATCTTAACCAAAAGTTCGCTCTATGTACTTATCGGACTTTTCGTCTTTTTAATTCTTTTTTTATCAAACCCAGTTCCCTACCCGTTTGACCGCCAACGGAAGAATTTTCCTGTGCCCTTCTCATCAGGTAGGGTACTACATCTTTGATTGGGCCAAAGGGTAAATATTTACTTACCGAGCACCCAGCTTTAGCTAAATTAAAAGTAATGTTATCGCTCATGCCATAAAGCTGCGAAAAATGAACATGCGGATGGTTAAGCAGAATATTTTTTTGTTGTAATAATTGGGTGGCGGTTAAATTACTCTGTTCATTGTGCGATGCGATTATGACCGAAATAATATCCAGGTGATCGATGCAAAACCCGACTGCTAAATTGTAATCGGTGTCACTGCTTTTTTTATCAGGTTGTATCGGCGAGGGATAATTCATTTCTGTAGCCCGCCTTCTTTCTTTTTCCATGTAGGCCCCACGTACCAGCTTGGCTCCTAATACAAAATTTCTTTCTGCTGCCGCCTCGTAAGAGTCTTTTAAAAAAGTATACCTGTCGTTGCGATATAACTGGATTGTATTGTACACCACCACACGTTGTTTATTAAAAGTATCCATCATTAGTATAGTCAATGCATCTACAGGCCCCTGTATCCAGGTTTCTTCAGCATCCACCAGTACACCAATTTTTTTTGCTGCTGCCACTTCACAAAGCCGCAACATCCTTACCCTTACCAGGTGCCATTCTTTTTTTTCGTTGCCGGGCAATTGCTCTACTGCCTTTAAATAACGCTTCATTAAAGTTCCTTCTGCAACAGCCATCAAGCCATCAATTTTTTCCAGCAGGGCTAAACGGGAAAAGCCGGTTACCTTAACGCTCATGAACGGGATATTAGGTTGGGTTGCTGCATAATCAATTACCCGGATAAATTCTTCAGTAGCATGATCAAAGCCGTGCTCTCCATCATCGCCACCTTCAACACCATAATCAAGAATTATCTGCACATTATATTCGCCTAGTTTTTTTGCTACAACAGAAGTTTCTTCCAGGGTTTCGCCGCCTACAAATTGTTGAAAAATCGTACTTCGAATAACAGGCATGGTAAAAGGCAATTTCCATTTTATAGCCCGTGGTGTAATTTTTAAACCTAAGTTTACCAGCCATGGATGTCCCATTGCAGTAAAAAGAAAATTTGCCCTTTTTAGTTCTTCACTCTTCTTATATGCAAAAGCATATTCTGTATTATCGAATGAAATTTTGCTACCCATAAATATTAAGAATATAAGCAAATATAAGTAATACAAAATGCCTTATTGCCAGCAGGAATTGTAAAACTGCAGCCCAGTTTAGCTACCTGTTAAATAGCCTGGTGATTAAAAGGCTGCAACACCATTTCGCTTACTACACCACTCCGTGGCTGCTGGCATAAAAACCAAATGGCTTTGGCGGCTTCGTCTGCCTGTACCATTTTTTCTCGCTGCACTTTTAAATCAATAGTATCCCAAAAAGGTGAATCAACGCCACCTAAAAATAAATTAGTAATGCGGATATCTGTCCTTTTCAATTCCTCCCGAATGCTTTGCATCATACCAACTAAGCCATATTTACTGGCACTATATGCCGCAGCGCCAGCCATGGGCACTTTACCCAGTACGCCTGGTATATTGATGATGAGGCCCTTTTTCACTTCTTTCATTAATGGTAAAAATGCTTTTATTAATAAGAAGGGAGCATACAAATTATAATTTAGTGATTGTAAAAAATCAAGCTCCGTTAAAGTATCCATTGGTTTAATGATACCAATGCCCGCTGCATTGATTAGGATATCTATGGAGAAAAACTGGTCAAAATATTTTGCCTTTAATTCATTTACTGCATCGGGTTTGGAGATATCCAAAGCAAAAGTTCTTTCGACAGGCACACCATTATCATTTGCAACCTGTTGCAGTTTATCCGGGTTACGACCGGCAAGAAATAGCTTTGCTCCACTATCAACTAATAATTTTACAGCCTTCGATCCTATCCCCCCTGTCGCTCCAACCATCAATATATTTTTTCCATTGAGTGTTTCCATAAAAAGTATTTGTATTTCAAACAAAGCAGTAATCATTTTGTTTGATAAAATTCTTATGATCAAAGAAATTACACTCATCTTTCCACACCAGCTTTTTAAGCAGCACCCTGCAATTAAATCTGGCCGAACTGTCTATTTGGTGGAAGAAACTCTTTTCTTTAATCAATACAATTTTCATCAGCAAAAAATAATATTGCACCGGGCCAGCATGAAAGCTTATGCAGATTATTTAATACAACAACAGTTAGCTGTAGAATATGTGGAAGCTGGTAAAGTCATAGCAGATGTTACTACCTTACTAACACATTTAGACGGGCTAAAAATTACTACTATCCATGTTGCAGATGTTGCAGACAATTGGTTGCGAAAAAAAATTGTACAGGGCTGTGAAAAAAATGGTATTAAAATAGTAAATTATGCTACGCCTTATTTTTTAAATACGCTGGAAGAGGTTAAGCTATATTTCGATAAAAAGAAAAGCTATTTTCAAACTGATTTTTACACATCGCAACGGAAACAAAGAAATATTTTAGTAGATGCTGTTGGGCAACCCGAAGGTGGCCAATGGACTTTCGATAAAGACAACCGGCAGAAGTTTCCTAAAACAGCACAAGCCCCGAAAGTTATATTTTCAAAAGAAAATGATTATGTAAAAGAAGCAATAAAATACGTGGCTAAAAACTATGCAACAAATTATGGCAATGGTGATACTTTTATATATCCGGTTGATTTTGCAGGTGCTGAAAAATGGCTTGATGAATTTTTAAAAGAACGTTTTGCAAAGTTTGGTATTTATGAAGATGCTATTGTAGCTAAAGAACATTTTTTGCACCATTCCGTATTAAGTCCAATGCTGAATATTGGTTTACTATTGCCCCAACAAATTATTGATAAAGCCATTGCGGCAGCTCCCCAATACAAGGTGCCTCTAAATTCACTGGAAGGATTCATTCGACAGATTTTGGGCTGGCGGGAGTTTGTTCGCATTGTGTATGAGAGAGAAGGAAGCAAACAACGCACAAAAAATTACTGGGGCTTTACCAGGAAAATACCATCCAATTTTTGGAAGGGCACAACAGGGATTTCGCCAGTTGACAATGTGATAAAAAAAGTATTGCAAACTGGCTACAGCCATCATATAGAAAGGTTGATGGTTATTGGGAATTTTATGCTGCTCTGCGAATTTGACCCTGATGAAGTGTACCGCTGGTTTATGGAAATGTATATAGATGCTTATGACTGGGTAATGGTTCCAAACATATATGGTATGACTCAATTTGCAGACGGTGGGTTAATGACCACGAAGCCATACATTAGTAGCAGCAATTATGTATTAAAGATGAGTGATCACAAACCTTCGCCTTTGGGTGAAGGTTTAGCCGGAGACTGGACAGAAATATGGGATGGTTTATTTTGGCGTTTTATGCATGTTCATAGGTATTTCTTTTTACAAAATCCAAGGTTAGGCATGCTGTTAAAAACCTTTGATAAAATGCCTGAAGAGAAAAGAAATACACACCTTAAAAATGCGGAAAAATACCTACAAATATTAGACAAAGAAATTAGTAAAGATGGGTAAAAGCCTCCATAAATCAACTACTGTTTTAAACCCTCCCTTCAATAAATGTAAGGAGCTGCTACTATCAGATTTAAGTGTTAACAAGCGGCCAGTGAATCATGTAAAGGAGGTGCTAACACTGGATTTTTTTAAAGGACGTAAATTAATCAGGGTGTAATATGGAAACATAATATTACAGTAATACTTTTTTCAATGATCCTTCGGAGCTAACAGTAAAGTCCACTCAGAGCTTACTGTTTGTAAACCAAAATATTTTTAAATGTCAGAGTCGCTAACCGGTTGTAAGAGACACCCCTGTTAACGGTCCCCTCTCAAATCCGACATCCCAAAACCAGACATCAGCCATTGCTTCCTATCTTTGCCCAAATTGACTACATGGATAAGAAAGCAAATGAATCTTTGGTGATGATGACAGAACTGGTATTGCCCAACGATACCAACACTTTTGGTAACCTGATGGGTGGGCGCTTGATGTACTGGATGGATATCGCTTCTGCACTCGCTGCTATGAAACATTGCGGGGCACCGGTAGTAACGGCATCGGTTGATAATATTTCTTTTGAAAACCCCATCAAACTGGGCAATGTGGTACATATTGAAGCAAAGGTGAGCAGGGTATTTAATACCAGTATGGAAGTGCACCTGAAAGTATGGGGAGAAGATGCGATACACCAGTATAAATATAAAAGCAACGAAGCCTATTTTACTTTTGTAGCATTGGGCCCTAACAGCAAACCCAAATCTGTTAACCCGTTGATTGCTGAAACCGAGGAGGAAAAAGCATTGTATGAAGGCGCTTTAAGAAGGCGGCAATTAAGATTGGTGTTGGGTGGAAAAATGAAGGCCTCGGAGGCTGATGAACTAAAAGCTTTATTTACAAAATAACTACCACTCAGGGATGTAATTAAAGGGTAGCATATTGGCTGCCTTTTCATATATCCAGTACCCGCCGTATTCCACATCCATCGGGTTGTTTGTTATGCCCATATTATTGAGGCTGATAAAAGGCGCTTTAACTGTTACGTACGACCGGAAACCAACAGGCAGGTAGCCTTGCACAAAAGTGCTCTTTCTTAAATAATTTTTAGAGGCAGGTTCTTTGTCATATTGCACCATCAGTTTACCCTGTATGAGAATGTTGTAGTTATTGCTGTTACTACTGTCGGGTTGAATAATTTGTGTTGCCACTACGCCAACTGCCATCGCCATTTCTTCCTGCTGTTTGGGTGGCATAGCTATATTTTTACCCTTAGCAGTATTACTGCTGTCAGTAGTAAATTTCAAGGGCTTTATCAGGTAAATTTTATAGCCTTCTTCTTTGAGGCGGTTGCCAATAAGCGAGCGGTAAAAATGTACAGTGCTGCCGTAGTAACAACGCTTCCTGTTTTTTACCCACCGTTTTTTATCGCCCATTTCTTCAAAGCGGGTGTAGCCATAGTAGAAGGTACGGCCGCTCTGCTGGTCATATAAAAATTCAATCAGTTCAAAACTAATTTTGTATCCCAGCATTTTATTGATGATCACCAATGATGTATCGCTGTAAGCCTTAAAAGAATTCTTTGAATCACCGCTGGTAAAATAAATATCCTTGCGGTTTTTAATGCTGCTGCCGGCAGCTTCTTCTGTAATGCCTAAAAATTGTGTTTCAAAAATTGCGAGGTATTTTTTTCTTACTGCATCTGTTAATATCAACACATCTTTCAACTGCCCTTCTTTCTGCGCCAGTTTAAAAACGATGTTTTTATTTTTAATAGCCGCTGCATCCGGTTTAAAAACCAGCAGTTGAAAACCCACAGCAGAAACAATCAGTTCTGCATTGCTGATATCGGGCAAGGATAAAGAAAATTTGCCCACAGCATTAGCACTGGTACCAATAGAAGTGTTATTAAAATATACACTGGCACCTTCAACAGGCAGGCCGGTGGCTTCGCTCAGCACGGTGCCCTGAACGGTTATTTGCGAAATGGAAATAAATGGCAAAAGCAATAATAGCACCAAAAGAGTAATACTCATTCGACCCATTGAAAATTTTCTGGCAGCTGTTTGTTTGTTACAAAGACTAAGTATTGACTGCATTCTGGCAAGCATTTTTTTGTTTTCTTTTGCAAGGATACTACTTTTACTTTTAACCAGTTTGAATGTAGCCAGCCATGCTGTAACAATTGTTAACTACTTCTGCGTAATATCCATTACTGTCTTATACACTTGTGTATTGATGAAGTTGCCGGTTATCTTATTGCGTTGCTAAGGTTAAAGCCGTAATTACACTATTCGGGCTGGTAATCGTAAGGCAAGGTATTAGCTAACCTTTCATACATCCAATAGCCATCATAACTTACGCCAGTCGCATCGCTCAATACACCGGCACTGTTGATGCCAATTGGTGTACCTGATTTAAAACTGAGGTAAGTTTCAACACCCCCCGGCAACATACCTTTGTTAGAAATATTTTTAGAAAGAAATCTTTTAGCAAAAGGGTTTTTATAGTATTGCACCAGCAAGCGGCCTGTAACGCTGATTGAAAAATTATTGGCACTGTCAATGAACAAAATTTGCTGCGCTATCACCGGAACAATCTTGCTTTGCTCTTCAGGTAGCAGCAAGGCACCGGCCCGCTTGCTTTGTTCTATCAAACTATCGCTAAAAGGCAGTTGTAAAAAAGTGCCAAACCCCTGTTGCGGTAATTGGTTTGCAATTAAACTTCGGTAAAAATGCAGCGAGCTCCCATAAAAACACTGCCGGCGATTCTTTATGTATTTTGTGTTGTCATTCATTTCTTCGTAACATGCATAACCAGAGAAGTCGCAATATCCCGTTGCCTCGTTATACAAGAACTCTACCAGGTTGAAACTTATTTTATAGCCCAGTAAAGGATTGATGATTACCAGCGGCGTATCAGCATAAGCAACAAAACTGGTCTTGTTTACACCGGGTACAAAATAAATACTTTTCTCATTGCGAATAGTACTTTTGTCCGCCTCCTCTGAAATACCCAAAACATTTTTGTAAAAAATGTTCAGCCATCTTTTTTTACTATCAATACCTGGGTCTATTTTATTTTCTATCTTCGGTTCCCGGGAATGTAGTTTAAAAACAAACTTTTTAGAAGCCATTTGTGCTGCAACTGGCTTATATAAAAATACTTCGTACCCATTGCCGGAAATAACCAGCTCTGTGTTAAAAAAAACCGGTACCGTTAAATTGAACTCGCCACCCTGATTGGTGGTTGTGCCAATGGTAGTATTATTAAAATAAACACTGGCATTGGGTACTGGCATATCGGTTTTATCCTCTATTACTTTACCGCAAAAATTAATCTGACTGTAGACAGGCCTACAAAAAAGCAGTAGTATCAAACAGTAATAAATGTGCCATTTTATTTGCGTGGTTGTCATAATTATTTCTACAGTGAACTAATTAAATGATGCCTGCCTTTAAGCATATATTTTTTGCTTTGTTCAATGGAGTCCATCACCTTATCAAGGATGTTTTCGCAGGTATCATCGTAATTAATATCCAGTGGTGCTTTAAAAGTAACGGTCAGCAGGCTACCCTTTTTTTTAAACCGCAGGCCTTTTTTATCAAAGGCCCGCCAGAAGCCACTAATCACCACCGGGATCACAATAGGGCGGTAGTGCTGAATAATGAATGCTGTGCCTTTGCGTCCCGGTGCAAAAGGTTTGGTAGTGCCCTGGGGAAAAGTGATCACCCAGTTATCCTTTAAGGCCCTTTCTATTTTACGGGTATCGCCGGGGTCTAAATTTTTTCTAACTTCCTTCCCCTCTGCACGCCAGGTACGCTTAACCGTTAGTGCCCCACCCAAACTTAATATCTTGCTGATCCAATTACTTTTCATGGTTTCTTCCGCCGCCACATAATTTATTTTTGCAAAGGGCCATAGGAGGTAAAAAGGTATACCAAGGCTATGTTTCCTTCGCCAGCTAACTGCGCAAAAAATATGTATAAAAGTTATTACTTCTGCAAAATAGGTTTGGTGATTGCTTACAAATAATACATTTTTTTTAGGCAGTTGGTGCAGGTTTTCCATGCCGTTAATTTGTAGTTTATTAAAGATATTTAAACCGGGGTAAGTGATGGCCCCAACAATAGCATACACCAATCCTTTAACCAACCTGCTCTCTTTAAACTTTGCAAAAAATTTCAGCATGTAAATATTTTAATCCGGCATTCACTTATGCAATATACGCAATAATGAATTTTTAAAACATGCCGGCAGGCATTTATTGCCTGCGTTTTTTTCCCCAATTAATAAGTTAATATCTTTACCGCTATGCAACTTAATACGGTAATTTTTGATATGGACGGACTGCTGATAGATTCAGAGCCATTATGGGGCGAAGCAGCCACAGAAATTTTTGGCGGCTACAACTTTCAATTAACCAAAGCGCAGTATGCCACTACTACGGGTATGCGCACAAAAGAGTTTGTAGAGTGGTGGTTCAACCATTATAAGATCGATGCCCGCCACAATGCCATTGCAGAAAATGCCATCTTGCAAAGCGTGGTAGATAAGGTTGCCGCCAAAGGCAAGGCCCTGCCAGGTGTAGCACATATTTTTAATTTTTTTATTGAACGCAATTTTAAGATCGGCCTTGCCACTTCTTCAGGCAAGCCTTTGATTGATGTGGTGGTTGATAAACTCGGCATCCGCAACTATTTGCAGTCCATCGAATCTGCTGCTAACCTTCCTTATGGCAAACCACATCCGCAGGTATATTTAAATTGTGCTGAAGCCCTCAACAGCCACCCCACGCAATGTATTTGTTTTGAAGATTCTTTCAATGGCCTGATAGCTGCCAAAGCCGCCCGGATGAACTGTGTGGTAGTGCCTGCCCCACACGATAGTAAAAATGAAAAATTCAATGCAGCAGATTTAAAAATCTCTTCGCTCGTAAATTTTAATTCGTTGCTGTTACAGACTTTGTAAAAAGTTTTTTGTCTGGGCTAAGGGTACTGAGCGTAGCCGAAGTATGTGGATCATCAGATAACCAGTTGCCTGGGGCGTTAGTTTATTTTTTGCGGTGCCGTTATTTATATTTTCAAAAATTACTGTTTTTAACAACATTATACTCCATTTTGAACTATTCAAATTGTGTGTATATTTGAATAACGACAACTGTTTTTTTACACACTCTCTTTAGCACCCATTTTTTTATACGCCAATAAAAATAAATCATTCTATACAGCTGACCATACTTATAAATTCTATCAAATGTAAAAATTCATACATGCTCCAGCAACTGACAGAAAAAAATCGGCTTACAAAACAACACACACAGGAATATCGTCAGAGTTTCGCTCTCAATCGTAATGCTGCTGGATTCAATAAGGAAATGAAAGAATTTGTCTATACTCTTGTATGCGACCGTGCAGACGGGCCCAATGTGTATGATATTGACGGCAACGAATATGTTGATCTTACGATGGGATTTGGCTCCATTTTATTTGGTCATAATTATATGCCGGTTCGAAAAGCTATTGAAGAGCAATTGACAAAAAACTGGTCCGTTGGTCCCATTTCTCCATTGGCAGGTTTTCTTTCAAAAGAAATCTCAAAAGCTACCGGTGTAGAAAGAGTCGCTTTTTTTAATTCAGGCACCGAGGCTGTTATGGTGGCATTGCGGATTGCAAAGGCAATTACCAAGAAAAAATATTTTGTCTTTTTTAAAGGAGCATACCATGGCACGTTTGATTCTCTTCTTTCATTGAAAAACGATCCAGTTACTAATCTTGCAAAAGAAATTGTGCCAGGGGTAACACAATCTATGCTGAATGAATCTTACCTGCTTGAATATGGTTCTGAAGAATCATTGTATTTTATAAAAAAGCATAAAGATGAAATAGCTGCGGTTCTTACAGAGCCAGTGCAAAGCCGCAATCCCACATTTCAACCCCGTGAATATTTACATGAACTTAGAAAAATAACGGCAGAGAATAATATCGCATTGATTTTTGACGAGGTAATTACGGGCTTCAGAATATGTATTGGCGGCTGCCAGAAATATTTTGATGTGACTGCCGATATTGTTACTTATGGAAAAGTAATAGGTGGTGGATTGCCGATTGGCATTGTTGCAGGAAAAGCAAAATTCCTTGATGCAACAGATGGCGGCTTCTGGCAATATGGTGATGATTCTATTCCTCCTGTAAAATCAACTTTTGTAGCAGGCACTTTTTGTCACCACCCGCTTGCAATGGCTGCATCGCTTAAAACCCTGGAGATATTAAATCAATTAAACGGAAAACTGTTGAAAGACCTGAATGAAACTACCGGAGCATTTTGTGCAAGACTTAATAGTTTTTTCAGTACAAACGGTTACCAACTTTCCATTAGTCATTTTGCCTCGCTTTTCAGGTTTTATACACCCGGTAAATTAAACCTGCTGTATTATCAGCTATTGTTGAATGGTGTTTATGTGTGGGAAGGTCGGAACTGTTTTCTTTCTCCAGCTCATACACCAGATGTCATCGCTTCGCTGGAAGAAAAGATAAAACTAAGTTGTTTGCAATTGGAAGAGCGGGGTATTTTAAAAAAGAAAATTACCTAAAGCTCGGTTCTTAAAAAAAAATTCTCGTATAATGGAAAAGAAATTACTGTTGCAAGAAGGTGATTATTCAATTTGGCGGCATGACGGTATTCCCGATGAAGCCTTGAAATTCCTGGACAGTATTGCATGGGGTAATGACGGCGCGGTATATGAACATAAAAATACACAAGAGCACATCCATTTACTATACCAACCCACTCTGGTTGCCATTCATGATAATGCAAAGATTCAAGGTACAGCAGTTTTTTGCAATACGCCAGTTACAGCAGGGAAACAACAATACAATTGCTATTACATCCGCTATTTCGCATCATCAAAAGAAATCAGGGGCAAGGGTGTTATGAAAAAATATGCAGTAAAAGTAATGGAGGCTGTACGTGATGATGAAAAAGAAAAAACAGTTTTTTTTGCCTGTATCGAAAAAGGAAACAGGGCATCCTATAAAACGGTTGAAAATGCCGGCTATAAAAATATCGGGCTAATAAAGACAAATGGTTTCAGCCGGTTTTTTCCTAAAGCAAAAAAGAATATTGAACAGGTAAATACAGATACTTTAAAAAATGAAGTATTGTCATTGCTGAAAAAACAATATGAAGAACATGCCCTTGTTCAATTCAATTCAATCTTTCTCCAAAATGATTACTTTATCATTCGTGAAAACGAGGAAATTGTTGCCGGCTGCCAGTTTCACAGGGTGCATTGGGTTATTAACAAAATAGCAGGGTATATGGGAAAAATTATTATGAATGTTGTGCCCCTGGTTCCCTTGCTAAATAAATTGTTTAATCCTAAACGTTTCCAATTTCTTGCCTTCGAAGGAATTTATTCTAAGCCTGGCTTTGAACACCGGCTGGTGGAATTGTTTGAAGGATTATTGGCAAAAGAAAAATTAAAGTCTGCCATGTTCTGGATGGGGGAAACCTGTCCATTGCGAAAAAGAATTCTTGAGAAAGGGAAAACAGGATTGCTCCATTCATTTATCAAAGACACTGATGTATTTATTCTGGCGTCTTTTCATGATTTAAGCGAGGCAGAAATAAGTGATATAAAAACGAGGCCTCTTTTTGCTTCAGCATTTGATTATATATAAAAATCAATTCCTTAATTTGGCATTCTTTAACTCTTTATTAGCCTCTGTAATTAATTTAAAACATAAGCCGGTTAGCAATATGCTGGCCTCCCCTATTGCGTGCCAGGAAAAGCTGATGTGTGAATTTGTTGAAGCAGCAATAAATACTCTTTTTGGTAAAGACCATTTATTTTCGATCATAAAAACATACGAAGATTTTAAACAGCATGTGCCATTAAGAAACTATGAAGAGTTACTACCTTATTTTGAAAAAATAAAAGCCGGACAGGCTGATGTACTTTGGAAAGGGCGACCTGCTTTTTTTGGCAAAACATCTGGCACCACCAGTAAAACAAAATTTATCCCGGTTACAAAAGAATCACTAAATAACCAGGTAGTGGCGCCGCAATATGCCCCTTTGAATTATGCTCATCGGTACAAAAACTATTCATTCCTTAAAGGAAAAGTATTGTTGTTTTCTGATGGTCATTTTTTTGAAGAAGTGAATGGAATAAAGGCAGCACCCATTTCTACTATAGCCAATGTCTGTGTGCCGGAGATCTACAAATGGTTGCGCCTTCCTTCAGACAAGGTAAATTCAATTCCTGATTATGAAAAAAGAATTCAGGCAATGATAAAAACATCTACAGGAAAGAATATCCGTACCATTGTAGCAATGCCTGTTTGGTTGCTCATTTTTTTAAGAGCATTGAAAAACAAAACAGGCAGGGAATTCAAAGAATTGTTTCCAAATTTTAAACTCTTGCTTTTAAGTGGCATGGACTATGAACCTTTTTTACCTGAAATAAAAAAATATATCAACATGCCATTTGATGTATTGGAAACTTATCCATCTACTGAAGGGTTTATAGCTTACCAGGACTGCCTTGAAGAAAGAGGAATGCAGCTGGTGCTGAATAACGGAATTTTTTTTGAATTCGTTCCGGTAGATGAATTATATCAAAAGAATGCAACAAGAATTTCATTGAGAGATGTTGAACCCGGAATTAATTATGCAATGGTGCTGAATACAAATGCAGGTCTCTGGGGTTATATTAATGGTGATACCGTTCGTTTCAAAACTGTTTTCCCTCACCGGATAGATATAACAGGAAGAATAGAGCAATATATTTCTGCCTTCGGCGAACACGTAACTGTGGAGGAAACTGATAAATCAATAGCTGAGACTGCCGCAGAAAGTGCCACCACTATTGTAGACTACACGGTTGCCCCAAATATAAAAAATGACGGATCGCTTCCCTACCATGAATGGTTTATTGAATTTGGTCAAAGGCCTGAGAATATTATTGATTTTTCTAAACGGCTGGATGATAAAATCTGCCATCGCAATTTTTCTTACAAAGACCTGGTGATGCATAAAGCAATTAACTCCTTAAAAATTACATTGGTGTCACAGGGTGGGTTTGAAAATATTTTAAAGGTGTCCGGCAAAACAGGATTACAGCAGAAGATTCCGCATGTAAGAAATGATTATGAGTTAGCACAACAACTGAAGGAAATAAATTCGATAGAAAATGGAACAGTTTGAAAAAATGATGTCACTGGTAGTTAAACCCCTTGGAAGCTCTCCGGTTTACAACTGCATGCTTGCTATAAATAACGAAAGTAGTGGCATCCATTTTTCCGGTGCCACAGGTCTGACAGGTGAAACAGGCAAACTTATTTCTGCAAACTACCGCTTCAGAACCGGAAGCGTAACAAAACTTTTTACTTCTACAATCATCCTGCAATTGAAAGAAGAGGGATTGCTCAGGCTGGAAGATCTTTATTTTGATTTAATTAATAAGGATACAATAAAAATATTATCAGGACTTCATTTGTTTGGAGAAACCGATTATTCCGAAAAGATTTCTTTACTTCATTTACTGCAACACGGATCCGGTCTCCGGGACTATTTTTCAGACGATGAGAGATTCTTAAATTATGTGATGCTGCATCCATCACAATTATGGAACTGGAAACTGGTAATGGAAAAATATTTTGAGTTTGAATTAAATCTTAAACCATCATTTGTTCCGGGCAACGGGTTTCATTATTCAGATACAAACTATTTGTTGCTAGCCGTTTTAATTGAACAAATAACCAATAAGTCACTTCAACAGGTTTATAGAGAAAAAATAATTACACCGCTTGGGCTTACTGATACGTATCTTGAATTTTATGAATTGCCAGAACAAATAAAGCCGGTTGTTTATCCATATTATGGTATTCATTCTTTAGAAAACATAAATACATCGTTTGACTGGGGTGGTGGCGGATTGATATCAACTATGGATGACCTTGATATATTTATCCGCAGTTTGACCAAAGGAATTTTATTTAAAAGAACAGAAAGCCTGCAACTTATAATGCGGCTTCAAAACACAAATTCTGTAACGGAAAACACAAGCCGGTCGCTTCAATATGGTTTAGGTATTCAGAAAAAAGATTTTCCGGGATATTCATTTGTTGGACACAACAGTGCCTATGGCTCCCTGTTGTTTTATGAACCGGAAAAAGATATCAGCATTATTCTTTCACTAAACCAGGCTACTGCATTACATAAAGCGGAATGGTTGATGAAAAAAATAATTCTTGAGTTTCATTAAGGAACGTTGTTTGTGGAATAATATAAAATTGTTAGCGAAAAACCGCGTTAACAAATACGATTCGTCGTTCCTGTAAGGCGTTGAAGGTTTAGTGGTACGAAACCGATAAGTTGAAATGGAATTTGTTGCTATGGGGATTGGTACTTTTTTATATTATAGGGTACCAGGTGCTTGCGGACGTATTTTATTTTTTAAGTGCCATTATTTATATTTTCAGCCATTTTTTATGACTACTTGTATTGCTTTTGCTGCCGTGAAAGAGGCAAAGGTTTTGCAGGGTTGTTTCCAGTGCTGGCGGGTTACTAATTTTCCAAATTGAAAAGTTGCCGGATAGAACATTAGTAACAAGGGCACAGAGAAAGTATTAATGCGCCTGATGGATAAAAGGTTTCAAAGTAGCTTTTACTTGTTAACTTGTAATTTAGATTTTCAATTTGGCATTTGTACCGGGCAGTACCTGCAATGAATTCGCCAAACTTCGCACATACAAAACCTTAGCTGCAACTATAACCCAAAATTCTACATAGCATGATGAAAAATTTAGTTTATAAAATAATAAAGACAGGTGTCCTAGTTGGAACTTTAGATATTCTAACAGCTTTCATTTACTTTTTCATTAAAACAGGGGGTAATCCTTTGAATGTTTTAAAGTTTGTAGCAAGTGGCATTTTTGGTAAGGAAGCATTTTCTGGAGGGAATTTGATGCTCCTTTCAGGTCTTATTTTACATTATTTTATTGCATTTGCATTCACCATGTTCTTCTTCTGGCTCTTTCCTAAAATAAAAGTCTTTTCCATAAATAGAATGCTAACTGGTATTATTTATGGAATTTTTATCTGGGTGATAATGAACCTTGTTGTTGTAAGGTTATCAAAAATTCCTATCCGGCCTTTTAATATTGTTAATGCACTTATTAATTTAATTATCTTAATCATTTGTATTGGAATTCCACTTTCTTTTATGGCTAACACATTTTACAAAAAACAAATAAGCAAAGCTTTAAACAACAAATAATGTCTGCCTTGTGACATTGTATAGTTTGTTAACCAACGAGAATAAATTATGCAGCTAATATTGCATCCTATATACTTAAAACAAATTATCGGAAAGTTGAAAAGTAGTATGGTAGCAGTTTTCCAATTCTTTTGAAAAAGAATATTAATCGGTGGCATAAACCTTTTTTCTTTGCTGGATTTTTTTCCTTATTCAAAATGCTGATGCAAATTTTATAAAAGTTGAAGGCCCGTGTAAATATGTTGGTCACTGCAGTGAATACCGGAAACATCGGAATGGTTAAACCAATAATTGCCAACAAAGCCAATCTAAAATGGAAGGATGGATTTAAAACAACCGCTTTAATGTATGCCGCTTCAAAAGGAAGCATCGAAATCAAATGAGAGTGTCATTTATTTGTGGATAGTGATCCGGCTTCTTTCGGGCTTCACCATATTCTTTTGTCTGAACTCCTCATACACCGTGACGGCCAGACTTGTAGGATCTATATGGTAATGTGATCAAATATTTTCAGACAGGTTAATGTTTATTGAATAATAAAATTCACTTCCTTCACCTTCTTTACCCAACACTTTTATTTAGCCGCCATGTGCTTTAATAATATCATAAATCGTCTAATAATTGATTAAACGGATTTATGGATTTCACTGATTTCACTGATTTTTTAGAGGCTGATTCCGTGTAATCTTTTAATCCAATAAATCTGTGATTTAGACAGCAGGCAATTGAATTATAAACTCACTCCCTTCACCTTCTTTCGTTTCAATTTTTATTTCGCCACCATGCGCTTTTACAATATCATAAGCCAGCGATAAACCCAATCCTGTTCCCTGTCCTGTTGGTTTGGTGGTAAAGAATGGTTGAAAGATCTTATCAACTATTTTTTGTGGAATGCCGTTGCCGTTATCTGTAACTGCTATCAACACTTTGTCATTCATTTTTTTGGTACTGACTGAAACAGTGGGCTCGTACTGAATTCCTCCGCCTGCGGCGGACTGGGGGCTTTTTTGTTTTTCATTCACGGCATAAAAAGCATTTGTAATTATATTCAAGATCACTCTTCCAATATCCTGCGGAATAATATTTATGTTGCCGATACTTTCATCAAAATCTGTTTTTATGCTGGCATTAAATGATTTGTCTTTTGCCCGCAGGCCATGATAAGCTAATCTTAAATATTCATCTGCAAGTGCGTTGATAT
>JANYFT010000345.1 GCA_025359625.1 Ferruginibacter sp. | reverse complement strand
TTTGTAAGTGTAAGCATGTAGTGCGTTGGATAATTAGCACTTAAATCTGAATACCCAAAACTTCAAATGGCAATACTCAGTATGCCATGGCTGCTTAATCTATTAGATTAGCACCCATTAGGGCCGTTGAACGGGCTGGCCGGTTGCCAAGTTCCTCCGCCGACTCAAAAAGAAAACAGGTTGCTGCAATGAAATGATGTGATCATTGCTTAAGATCATTCATCTAAGGTTAAAGTTGGTTTGTGTCGCCCCGGCTTTTTCCCAACAATTAATGCAGCAATAAACATGTAGAAAGCTTACGGCGAATATGTTTGGACCAGGGTTCGACTCCCTGCAGCTCCACTAAAGTCAATACCTAATCATGCTAAAAGCGTGCAAACTCAATGTTTGCGGGCTTTTTTGATTTTAGCGAACCAGCAAAACATACAGGAAATCACAATTTTTGGTAAGTGATTCGGTGAGTAATATCTCCCGAACCCATTACTCACCAAGTCGGTGAAATTTTTTTTGTGAAGGGTAGCAATTTGTAGGTAATGAATAAAGTAGCTCAAACATGTAATTGAACAATACAAGGGTGCAAGTTGTATTTGTTACAGTGATGAAATATTAGTACAGTTTAAAAATTAATTAACCCTGTTGAGCTGATTTATTGTAATACCCTTTTGTAATTTATCTTATGCAATTATGAACAATATAAAAATCGAGGTAATGAAAAATCTATTGGCCAATGCGGCTTTAACTGTAGTAGTTCTCTTTTTACTGGCGGCTTCCACTTTAGCACAAACCAGCGTTAAACCGAAACTTAACCTAGCAGATGAAACGGCAGGATTGTTACTACCTGCTAAATTTAAAGCCACCATATTGGCAGAAAATCTTGGTAAAACAAGGCATATTGTAATAACACCACAGGGTGGAATTTATGTAAGACTTGCAAGGCCTGTAAATAACAAAGGCACACTGTATTTGCAGGAAAGTAACGGAAAGGCAGTAGTGAAAAATGGCTTTGGCAATTATGGTGGAACAGGACTTTATATTAAAGATGGTTACTTGTATAGTTCCAGCAACCAGGAGGTTTTTCGCTATAAATTAAATGCCGATAATGAAGTGATTAATCCTGATGCTCCGGAAAAAATAGTTACCGGTTTAATTGAACGCTGGCAGCACGAAACAAAATCGCTGGTGCTGGATAATGCTGGAAACATTTACGTAAATGTGGGTGCCTGGTTAAATTCCTGCCAGGAAAAAGATCGTCAACGGGGTTCAATGGGAAGAAAGGGTTGCCCGATATTAGATTCCGCTGGTGGTATCTGGATGTTTAAAGCAGATAAACTAAACCAATCTTATAATGATGGTATACGTTATGCCACTGGATTAAGAAATGTGGTAGGCCTTGATTGGAACCAGCAGAACAACCAGCTCTTTGTAATGCAGCATGGCCGGGATCAGTTGCATGATATATTTCCTGACTTATTCACTGTGCAGCAATCAGCCCTTAACCCCGCTGAATGTATGTTTGCTTTAAACAAAGGTGATGATGCAGGATGGCCTTATTTGTATTATGATTTAGCACAGCATAAAAATATACTGGCACCCGAATATGGTGGTGATGGAAAAACAGCAGCGGACACTAAATATATTGAACCTGCAGCGGCATACCCTGCACACATGGCTCCTAATGGGTTGTTATTTTATACCGGCAACCAGTTCCCTGATAAATATAAAAATGGGGCTTTCATTGCTTTCCATGGTTCATGGAACCGTTCGCCTGAACCACAGGCTGGTTACTTTGTAGTTTTTCAACCTTTTAAAGATGGAAAGCCTTTAGGTGATTGGGAAGTGTTTGCAGACAATTTTTCCGGCTCACCTCAAAAAACAGCTTCAGGCCGTGCCGACCATCGCCCCTGCGGATTGGCACAAGGCCCCGACGGATCATTGTATGTAACAGATGACTCAAAAGGATCTATCTATAAAATAACTTACAACAAATAAGCATGCGTAAAAATACAGTGCTTGCAGGCATTGCAATATTGCTTGCTGTAACCGGTGTGGCCCAGCAAAAAAAAGCAATCAGCAAAATGCCTACGACTTCATCAAAAGCTTCCGTTACAGCCGGTGAACTAGTGTATACACAATTCTGTGTATCCTGTCATTTACCTGATGGTGGCGGGGTAGAAAACCTGAATCCACCCTTGATCAAAACAGCATTTATAAACGGAGATAAAGCCAGGTTGATAACAACCGTATTAAACGGCATGAGCCAGGTGGAAATTAATGGTGATAGGTATAACAATGTGATGCCCGCTTTTAATTATCTTACCAATAAACAGGTGGCGGATGTACTAACGTATGTTCGTAATAGTTTTGGCAATAAAAAACCTGCTGTTACTGTTGCAGATGTAAAACCTGTGAGGGCTAAGTTGCAAAAATGAGTTACGTGAATAAAGTTATAAAAGCAAATAGTGTATGTAAGGTTTAGACTTATCGTCAAAAAAAAAGTTCCATTTTAAAATGGAACTTTTTTTTGAAATTTATTTTGAGTTGATAGCTGTAAAAAAAAATTGCTTTCTCTTGAAACAGAAAGACATCAGACATCAAAAAATCAGACATCAGACATTGAAATTATGCTACTGCCTTATTAACCAAAGCTGCTGCTTCGCTTAACAGGATGGCACTCTGCACTTTCAAACCACTTTCGTCTATTAAAGTTTTGGCTACATCTGCATTGGTCCCTTGCAGGCGAACAATGATAGGAATATCAATATTACCGATAGACTGGTAAGCATCAATAACACCCTGCGCTACACGATCGCAACGTACAATCCCACCAAAAATATTAATGAGGATCGCTTTTACTTTTGGATCTTTTAAGATGATGCGGAAGCCAGCTTCAACAGTCTGGGCATTGGCAGTACCACCTACATCCAAAAAATTGGCAGGTTCACCACCACTTAATTTAATCATATCCATGGTTGCCATGGCAAGGCCTGCACCATTTACCATGCAACCCACATTGCCATCTAATTTTACAAAATTCAAATTGAATTTACCGGCTTCTACTTCTGTCGGATCTTCCTCACTAACATCTCTCAAACCAGCGATATCTGCATGACGCATCAGGGAGTTATCATCTACATCCATTTTACAATCTACCGCAATGATCTTGTCATCGCTTGTTTTAAAGAGAGGATTGATCTCCAGCATGCTGCAATCAAGTCCCACATAAGCATTGTATAAATTGGTTACAAATTTTACGCAGTTCTTAAATGCATTACCACTAAGGCCAAGGTTAAAAGCAATCTTACGTGCCTGAAAACCTTGTAACAAACCTCCTGGATAAACCCATTCTTTAAATATTTTTTCGGGAGTGCTGTGTGCCACATCTTCAATGTTCATTCCGCCTTCAGTGCTGTACATAATTACATTTTGTCCCTTGGCCCTGTCCATTAAAATAGACAAGTAAAATTCCTTTACGGGATTGGGCCCTTCATAATAAACATCCTGCGCCACCAATACTTTGTTTACCAATTTACCAGCCGGGCCGGTTTGAATGGTAACCAGTGTGCCGCCTATTAAATTCTGTGCTATTTCTTTTACTGCTTCTGCATTTTTAGCAACTGCTACACCACGTTGTTCTTTTCCTTTGATGGATCCTTTACCACGGCCACCTGCATGTATCTGAGCTTTTACAACTGCAAACTTGCTGTCGTACAAGGTATGTATCTGGCGATAGGCTTCTTCAGCCTCGGCAGGTGTATTGCAGGCAATGCCTTCCTGCACAGGAACATTGAATTTTTTCAGCAGCTCTTTGGCCTGGTATTCGTGAAGGTTCATGGTATAAAAAATTTTTTGCGAAGATAAGAAGGGAACAGGAAATGGGTATGATATTATTTCACCCTGCTTTGAAAGGAGGTATTCGACGACTACGCTGTTTACCCGATTGTAAAAAGTACCTGGTGGTGCACCTGAGTATTTGATGACTTTACTTTCTTAATCAAAATTGGTAAGTAAACAAATTGACAATAACACTACTGCTAAATTCGGCATTAGGAGGCAGGGCGTTTTTTACCATTTTTTTAATTCAACCTTGCCTTTAGTTTCCTTTCTTTGTAAAATGAAAATGCTTTTTTTTAGACTTGCAATTCAACTTAAACAAATAAAATAAATGATCACAAAAATTAATGAGGCGGTTGCATATATACAAAATAGGTACACCGCAAAGCCATTAGTTGGTGTGGTACTGGGCAGCGGGCTGGGGTGTTTTACTGGCGAAATGACAATTGAAAAAGAAATTGCTTACAGTGATATTCCACATTTTCCAGTTAGTACGGTGGAAGGCCACAATGGTAAATTAATTTTTGGTGAGTTAGGGGGCAAAAAAGTAGTGGCGATGGCAGGCCGTTTTCATTGTTACGAAGGATATACGCCACAGGAAGTGGTGTTCCCGGTTAGGGTAATGAAATTTTTAGGTATCAACACCATTCTTATCAGCAATGCTGCTGGTGGGATGAACCTGGATTTTAAAGTAGGTGACCTGATGGTGATCAAAGACCATATTAGTTTTTTTGTAGTAAACCCTTTAATGGGAAAAAATACAGAAACACTTGGCCCCCGTTTTCCAGATATGAGCGAACCTTATAACAAGCGTTTAATTAATAAAGTAAAAGACATTGCTGCCCTCGAAAACATTACGCTTAGGGAAGGGATATATTGCGGTGTTACCGGCCCAACGTTTGAAACAAGAGCTGAGTATAAATTGCTCCATATTGTTGGCGGGGATGCTGTTGGTATGAGTACGGTGCAGGAAGTAATTGCAGCAGTGCACATGGGGCTTGATGTGTTTGCAATGAGTGTGATAA
>JANYFT010000236.1 GCA_025359625.1 Ferruginibacter sp. | reverse complement strand
ATTTTTTAAAAATGATTTTGTTTTATATTATAAGTGTTTAAAAAAATTAAAGTTTAAAATGATAAGGAAATACAATTACATAGCACCAACCCAACTCAAATATTATAAATTACTATGCGAACCTGTTTTAACATTTAATTAACAACTAATAAAAAAGTCATGTTGAAAATCAATATGACTTATAAATGTGTAAAAAATAATTTTATTCAGAATAAGCCGGCGATCCATGCTCAAATACATCTAAACCACCTGGATTTGTTTCTGCTTCTGCTTCCACACGTAACCTCCATGGGTTAGGCAATTTATTGATTACCCACATTAATATAAAGGCTATCACAAATGTTGCAGCAACAATAGTTAGATTTCCAACTACTTGTTTTACAAATAAATCCTTTCCACCACCGTAGAACAAGCCTTTTAATGGAGCTGAATTATCTGCACCTGTAGGACCGGTTACACCATATTTACCACATGCAAACAAACCTAATGACCAGGTTCCCCAAATACCAGCTGCACCATGCACAGGAACTGCACCAATAGGATCATCAATTCTTAGGTATTCCAATAATCCGGTAACTAAGTAAACAACGAGACCTGCTACTGCTCCAATTAAAACAGCCCCGGTAGTAGAAACCCAGTAACACGGACATGTTATAGCTACCAAACCTGCTAAAACTCCATTCACAGTAAAGGGTAAATCAAATTTTCCTTTTGTACTTCCAAACCATAAAGCCAAATACATAGCAACCATACCTCCTGAACACGCCGCCAAAGTTGTATTGGTTGCAATACGCCCAATACCCTGCATATCAACCGCTGATAATGTACTACCCGGATTAAATCCATACCAGCCAAACCATAAAATAAAAGCACCAACTGCACCTAAAGTTAAGTTATGAGCAGGAGGCATGCCCCCGCCATCTCGTTTAAATACTCTTCCAATGCGTGGGCCTAAAACTATCGCACCTGCTAAAGATGCAATGCCACCAATGGTGTGGACTACAGTTGAACCTGCAAAATCCCAGAAACCATAAGTTGCAAGAAAACCGCCCGGCCCCCATGCCCAATGACCAATGATTGGATAAATAAATCCTGTAATGCCTATTGAATATAATATATCACCACGGAAACTTGTACGGCCAATCATTGCACCTGAAACTATTGTAGAACAGGTATCAGCAAAAGCATATTGAAAAATCCAATGTGCAATTACTGGTATGCCTGTGGTTAAATAAGTTTCGGGAGCACCCTGCAAAAAGAACCAATGATAGCCAATGTACTGATTGCCTTCACTAAACATAAAAGCATATCCAATTGCCCAAAAAAGAAGGCCACACAAACAGGTATCGAATAAGCATTCCATCAATACATTTACGGTTTCTGTCTTTCTTGCAAAACCAGCTTCCAGCATTACAAAACCTGCCTGCATCCCAAACACCAAAAATGCTGCCACCAAAGTCCAGATGGTATTAGCAGTATTCATTAACACTGTTTCATGTGGGGTATATACTTCTTGCGCATTAGCAGTAGAAGCTATCATAGATGGTATCATCTTCATTGCCGTAACAACAAGAAAAACACCTAATACTTTTGCAAAAACAATAGTAAACCACATTTTCCATTTTTCTGCTTTGGTTAGCTTAATAGCAGTTGGATTAGGAGATTTCCTTTGCCCCAGTTGCCTGAGATTAGTTAAAGTTGCTGAGAACATGTAGGAAGTTTAAGGTTATAAAATGGTTTGAAAAAACTAATCAAAATTTGTAAACTGCTGCAAGCAAAGCACTAACGGTTGATTTAGAACCAGTACCATCATTTTTGGTATAGATTTCACTTTGTGCGTTTTCAAATCTTAATTCAGGAATAAGGGTAAAAGGACCCACTTTATAATTGAGTGATAATGTATTGGCAAAAATATTTTTAGTTCCATAATAAACTATTTTGCTATCGCTGATGTACTCGCTTCTCAAAGTGAGTCCAACTGCAGGTGTGGGGTCAACGTTAAGGTAAAGGGCAAAACCTTTCCAACTTCCATTTGGTGTAGTGGAACCAGCAATTTGTTTACGGTCTTGTATAGTAGCATTAAAACTTAAACCAAATTTATCAGTCACTGTTGCATTAACAACCAGATCAAGCTGACTCAAACTTTTTAATGACAATGGATTTAATCCGGCATCAGCTCCAAAAAAACCAGCATAATTAAGATAAGCTTTCAATTTGCCATTCTTAGATCCTCCACTTACCTGAGCAATAAGTGTTCTTGTACTTGTTGTAGAAGTTGTTTGATCAATGAAGTTAGCAACGCCCAGCATAAAACCTACGGGACCTGCAGTAACGTCCATTTTTACTCCTGTGTGCGAAAATGGACCATTCGTAAACATATAAGACATGCTATAATTCCTGTTGAGGGGAGCGTCCATTACTTCATATCCAACGTGTGTTGCAAATTTACCAGCAGTAAGTTTTACATTACTGGATAGTGCATAGGTAATATACAATTGCTTAACTAAAGCAAGGGTTGATTTAGTAGCTGATTCATAGTAAGAAAATTCTTCTGCTCTGGTTCCAAAGCCAAGATCTGCAGTAGCCGTTACTTTGCCAGACAAAGCTGTGGCATCTGCTTTGATAGTAGCCATACCTAATGCAAATGAACTTTGCGAATTTGTAAAACTTGTTTTGTTGTTACTGTTGCCGGAAGCATTAGAAAAATTGTAACGATAATAACCATCAACGGAACCAGAAATGGTTAACGATTTTGTTGAATCCTGTGCAAAAAGGGTTTGAATGGTTACCAAGGTGATGATTGCTGTTCCAAAAAATTTTTTAATCATTTTGTGAGTTTTAGTAATTGTTAAGAAAAAAGTTTTTTTGGCAGTGCAAACGTTGTGAATTTTTAAAGTGTTAGTTATTAAATAAAACATTATTTTTTTTAATAACTTATTATTATAACACAATAATACAAACTTAAATTAAATATTTGTTCATTTTTATGATATTTTTTTAATCAACATATCAATAATTGTATCGTTTTTTCATATTTTTGGAATATTTGCTTATAAATAGTAAATATTACATTTAATAAATTAATATTATAAATTAATAAATGTTTGAAATAAAAAAATCCACGATTAAATCGTGGATTTTTTTATTAGAATTTATTTCTTACACTTTTTAGATAATTGTTTTCTCCTCAATTATCCCATTATTTTTTACCAGTAATGTACCCTGAACATAATTTTCACCATGTTGAGATTCATCCAGACCTGCAGTTTCTTCATCTTCAGAAACACGCAATGGATTTACAAAATTGATAAATTTAAAAATAAGCCACCCAACACCAAAGCTGTAACTGGCTACAATCAGCATTCCTTTAAATTGAGTAAAGAATAAATCTCCACCAAAAAATAAACCCTGGTGATTTACGGCCCCATCTAAAACAACTGCACCGTTTACGGCATGTGATGCAAATACACCAGTTAATAACATGCCTACCATACCACCTACACCATGACAGGGGAATACATCTAAAGTATCATCTACTTTTGATCTGCTGCGCAATGATACAGCCAGATTAGAAATTATTGCGGACACAAAACCAATAAAAGCACTGTGGGCTATCCCTACAAAACCAGAGCCTGGTGTAATGGCTACCAACCCAACTACGGCTCCAATACAAAATCCCTGTACTGAAGGTTTTTTTCCCCTTATAACATCAAAAAACATCCAGGATAAACCGGCAGTAGCAGCGGCTATATTAGTAGTAGCGAATGCTGATATTGCCAGTGTATTGGCAGCTAATGCAGAACCAGCATTAAAACCAAACCATCCAAACCAAAGTAAACCCGTACCAATTAATACATAAGGAACATTTGCAGGATGGTTTTCAATATTATCAATATGCGACCTTCTTCTTTTTAATACCAAAGCCCCAGCCAATGCTGCACAACCTGCGGTGATATGAACAACAGTACCACCAGCAAAATCAAGCACACCCATTTTAGCGAGAAAGCCATCTGGATGCCAAGCCCAATGACAAACTGGGAAATAGATAAATAAACAAAACAAAACTATAAATAAAACATAAGAAGTAAATTTTACTCTTTCAGCTACTGCCCCTACTACAAGAGCCGGAGTTATAATGGCAAACATTAACTGAAATAAAGAAAATAAGGTTAAAGGGATAGTTGGACCACCAACCCATGGTGCTCCTGAAACTACATTTTTATAAAATAAATGAGACATTGGATTACCAATAATACCACTTATACTTGTGCCAAAAGACATACCGTAACCAACCGTAAGCCATAATACTGTAACAATACCCGCAGCTACAAAACTTTTGATCATGGTACTTAACACGTTTTTTCTATTAACCATTCCTCCGTAAAAGAATGCAAGTCCAGGTGTCATTAAAAACACAAGTGCTGTGGCTACCAAAACCCATGTAATGTCCCCCGTTACGTATTTGGAAGTATCTGCAAAGACCTCTGCGGTTGGAAAGAAAAGGCTGCCAATTGCTACAAGAGTAAGTGCTAAAAAGGGAAGTGCTTCCCTGATGCCGATTTTTTTCATAACATGTGTTGTTTAAATATTAAAGATAATTATACCTGTGTTATTTATACAATGGTACAGAAAAAATTCAATTATATTTGAAAAAAGATTAAATATTTATAAACATTTTACTCTTAATGAACATATTATCACTCAAAATTTAATAAAATATTTTTATACTATGTTATGCTTGGTTTGATTTATCTCAATTTAGACAAATAAAATACTATATTTTTCCATAAAAAAAAGGCTTCCTGCAGAAGCAGAAAGCCTTTAAAATCAGGTTAAATATTTTTTTATATCAGGTAGCGTGCAATCATATTTCCATCAGCCGTTTCCAGTAAAGAACTGCCTACTAAAAACTCATCTACCTTTTCGGCACAATCCCTACCCTCTTTAATGGCCCATACCACCAACGACTGGCCACGACGCATGTCGCCAGCAGTGAATATTTTACCAATATTAGACTGGTAATTTTTTTCTGAAGCCCTTACATTTCCTCTTTCATCCAATTCCAGCTCCAATTCCTTAATTAATCCATCATGCTGTGGATGTACAAAGCCCATGGCCAGCAAAGCCAGTTCGCAGGGTACTTTTCTTTCGCTGCCCTTAATTTCCACAAATTGCGCAGGCCGGTGATCTACCACTTTCCACTCTAAATCCACCATTATAATGGCTTTTAAATTTCCTTTTTCATCACCAATAAATTCTTTGGTTGCAACTGCCCATTTCCTGTCGCAGCCTTCCTCATGAGAAGAGGTTGTTTTTAGCAACATTGGGTAAGTTGGCCATGGCATTACCGTATTCCGTGCATCCGGTGGCTTAGGTAACAATTCAAACTGTGTAACAGAAGTTGCCTTATGCCGGTTACTGGTGCCAACGCAATCACTACCCGTATCTCCACCACCAATTACCACCACATTTTTTCCACTGGCAAAAATATCTTTTTCAATAAATATTTTATCCGCTATCCTTTTATTTTGTTGCTTTAAAAATTCCATGGCATAATAAACACCTTTTAAATCCCTGCCAGGAATAGGTAAATTTCTTGGCACCGTAGATCCTCCAGCCAAAACAATGGCCTGATATTCCCTTAGCAAATCACTGATGCTGATATCAACGCCTACATTAGCGTTACATTTAAAAATTACGCCTTCTTCTTCCATTAATTTCACCCTTCTGTCAATCACCCATTTTTCCAGTTTAAAATCAGGTATGCCATACCTTAATAAACCTCCTGGTGCATCATCCCTTTCAAAAACTGTAACGGAATGGCCAGCCAGATTTAACTGGGCAGCGGCGGCAAGTCCTGCCGGGCCACTTCCTACAATGGCTACCTTTTTACCAGACCGGGAAATTTGTTTTTGAGGCTTTACAAACCCTTTATCAAAGGCAATTTCAATAATGTGTTTTTCAATTTCCTCTATGGCAATTGCAGGTTGATTAATTCCCAATACACAAGCTGTTTCGCAAGGCGCCGGACAAATGCGTCCGGTAAATTCTGGAAAGTTATTGGTAGAAGAAAGTATTTCATATGCTTCCTTCCAACTTTTGCGGTACACCGCGTCATTGAACTCCGGTATTACATTGCCCAAAGGGCAACCGTTATGGCAAAAGGGAACACCACAATTCATACACCTTGCCGATTGCTGGTTTAATTTCTCATCCGCATATCTTTCTATAAATTCTTTATAATCATGTACCCGCTCGTCTTTTGCACGTTTTGCAGGAAGTTCTCTTGTAAATTCTAAAAAGCCGGTTGGTTTGCCCATTGTTAATTGTTTATCCGTTAATTATTACTTTCCAGTTTGTACAAGTTATTGTCCGGGCTTTTTTGCTTTGTGGAACTTTAGTGGCGTCGCACTCTTGTACATTTTTATCTTTATTGGACTTTTACCATTGCATAAATTACGGGTAAAAGTCAACGCTTAAATAGATCAGTTAGCCGTTACCTTAGCTTTCCTGCTTTAGAAGACACCGCTATTTTTGCCAATGCCTTCTTATAATCTTTGGGAAATACTTTTACAAAATTTTTCAGTTGGTTCTCAAAATCATCCAGTACAAATTTGGCTACTGTACTTTTGGTATAATTGAAATGATTGCTGATCAACTTGAATAACTCTTCTTTATCGTTTTCATTCACGGGGTCAAGATCAACCATTTCTTTATTACAATTGGCTTCAAAATTTCCCTTCACATCATATACATAGGCAATACCACCACTCATACCAGCAGCAAAATTTCTGCCCGTATTACCTAAAACTACCACCCTTCCGCCAGTCATATATTCACATCCATGATCACCTACACCTTCTACAACTGCTGTAGCGCCTGAGTTTCTAACAGCAAAGCGTTCGCCTGCCTTGCCACGTATATATGCACTACCCGAAGTTGCACCATAAAAAGCCACATTACCAATGATGATATTATCTTCCGGAACAAATGTGGCCCTCGAAGATGGGTAAACAATTAGTTTGGCACCACTTAAACCTTTACCAAAATAATCGTTGGCATCGCCTTCCAGTTCCATCGTTACCCCTTTGGTATTGAAGGCACCAAAACTTTGCCCTGCTGTACCGGTAAATTTAAAATGAATGGTGTCATCCGGCAAACCTATTGCCTTGTATATTTTAGAAATTTCGTTCGATAAAATAGTTCCTGTGGTACGGTCAATATTTTTAATATCGAAAGATGCTGTTATCTTTTCTTTTCTTTCCAATGCTGGTTTTGCGGCTGCCAATAGTTTCCAATCCAGTACATTCTCCATTTCATGATCCTGCTTTTCTTTATTATACAGACCTGTATAAATAGAGGCTGGCTCTTTATATAAAATAGGTGACAGATCCAGTTTACTATATTTCCAATGTTTAATATCAGTCCTTGTTTCAAGGCAATCTACCTGGCCTACCATTTCATTGATAGTTCTAAAACCAAGTTGCGCCATAATCTCCCTTAATTCTTCTGTTAAAAATTTAAACAGGTTTACTACATGGTCTGCATCTCCGGTAAAGCGGTCTCGCAATTGCGGATCTTGTGTTGCCACCCCAACCGGGCAGGTATTTAAATGACATTTCCGCATCATGATACAGCCTTCTGTTACCAACGCTGCCGTAGCAACACCCCATTCTTCAGCACCCAATAAAGTTGCGATGGCTATATCCTTTCCTGTTTTTAACTGTCCGTCCGTTTGCAATACTACACGACTACGCAATTTATTTTTAACCAATGTCTGGTGGGCTTCTGCCAAACCCAGTTCCCATGGCAAGCCAGCATGTTTAATAGAACTTATTGGCGATGCTCCGGTTCCGCCATCATTACCGGCAATTAATACTACATCTGCTTTTGCTTTGGCAACCCCAGCAGCAATAGTACCTACCCCAGCTTTAGATACCAGTTTAACATTGATACGTGCAGCCCTGTTGGCATTCTTTAAATCAAATATCAATTGCGCCAGATCTTCAATAGAATAAATATCATGATGTGGTGGGGGAGATATCAATCCTACGCCCGGTGTTGCATGCCGTACCCTGCCAATCCAGTCATCTACTTTGTGGCCGGGTAACTGTCCACCTTCACCTGGCTTTGCACCCTGGGCCATTTTTATCTGCAGCTCATCTGCCTGTGTTAAATAATAACTGGTTACACCAAACCTGGCAGAAGCTACCTGCTTGATGGCACTACGCATGGAATCTCCATTGGGCATGAGATCAAAACGCATTTCATCTTCTCCTCCTTCACCAGTATTACTTTTACCACCCAAACGGTTCATGGCAATAGCTAATGTGCTATGTGCTTCATGAGAGATTGAACCAAAACTCATTGCCCCTGTAGCAAAGCGTTTCCAGATGCCTTCAGCCGGTTCTACTTCATCAATAGAAATAGAAGCACGGTGATAATTGAACTGGAACAAACTCCTGAGCGTACACGCTTTTTCGCCCTGGTCATTTACCAGTTTTGAATATTTTTTAAATGTCGGATAGTCGTTCATCCTTGTTGAATATTGCAACAGGTGAATGGTTTGCGGATTGAATAAATGAAACTCGCCTTTGCGTTTCCACTGGTATAAACCCCCGACAGATAAACGATCTACCGGTATTTCCTTTTTGCTGAATGCAAATGCATGTTTAGCTAAATTCTCTTTGGCAATTTCATCTAACCCCATACCTTCAATACGAGAGATAGCGCCGGTAAAATATTTATCTACAACAGATCGGTTTAGCCCTATGATCTCAAATATCTGTGCACCCTGGTAAGATTGTAGGGTAGATATACCCATTTTAGAAAATACCTTTAATAAACCATCATTAACCGCTTTGGTATAATTCTTTTTTAAATAATCCACATCAAGGTCAGTATCTAATTTGCCATTCAATTTCATATCCCTTATACTGCTTAATGCCAGGTATGGGTTAATAGCGGTTGCGCCAAAACCTAACAAACAGGCAAAGTGGTGCACTTCCCAAACATCACCTGCTTCAACCACCAAACCTACACTACCTCTTAATCCTTTCCTGATTAAATGGTGGTGTACTGCGGCTGTCGCCAGCAAAGAAGGTATCGGTGCATGATCAGAATCAATGGAACGATCGGTTAAAATCAATACTTCAAAACCATCTTCTGCCGCATCAACAGCATACCTGCAAATTCTTGCCAACGCCTTTTGCATAGAATCGGGTTTACCATCTGCACGGTAATACATTTGAAGGGTTTTTGCCTGGAAAACGCCGGTATCAATACTCCTTATTTTTTCTAATTCAAAATTAGATAATACGGGGTGTTGCAATGCTACCGTATGACAAGCCAGCGGATCTTCATTTAATAAATTACCGTTGTTGCCCACAAATGTTGCCAGCGACATCACCAGCCTTTCCCTGATTGGATCTATTGGCGGATTGGTAACCTGTGCAAATAATTGTTTAAAATAACTACTTAAATGTTGCGGCTGATCGCTCAATACCGCCAACGGTACATCCGTACCCATACTACCTATCGGCTCTTTGCCATCCAATGCCATCGGAGCAATCAGGGTATCCAAATCTTCGGTGGTGTATCCAAATGCTTTCTGGTATTTAAATACCTGGTCGCTTTCCAAATGGGTAAACATTACCCTCGGTTCAGGCAGTTCCTCTAACCGTATCTTGTATTTATTTAACCAATCGCCATAAGGCTTTTGAGAACAGATGCCTCTTTTCAACTCTTCATCACTAATGATGCGGCCCTGCTCCATATCAACCACAAACATTTTACCCGGCTGCAATCTTCCATTCTCTTTTATTATTGCAGGGTCTACAGGTAATGCACCGGTTTCTGATGCCATGATCACCCTGTCATCTGTAGTAACACAATAACGGGAAGGCCTTAATCCATTTCTATCCAAAGTAGCACCAATAATTTTTCCATCAGTAAACGAGATAGAAGCCGGGCCGTCCCAAGGTTCCATGATAGAAGCATGGTATTCATAAAACGCTTTCCTCACCGGGTCCATTTTGTCATCTCCATCCCATGCCTCGGGTATCAGCATCATCATTACCTGTGGTAAC
>JANYFT010000326.1 GCA_025359625.1 Ferruginibacter sp. | reverse complement strand
ATGTGCATACCAATTACTATCCCATCCACGGATGATTCCTAGTCTGATACCAATCGGATTTGTTTTCTGACCCATATTGTTGGTTAATTCGTTTTAATTAATTTATTAACTTTTGCTATCTACTATTAATGTTACATGGTTGCTGCGTTTGCGCACTTTGTATCCACGACCTTGTGGTGCCGGGCGCATACGTTTAATCACTCTTCCACCATCAACCATTACAGTTTTAACGACCAGCTTAGCATCTTCTACCTTTACATCTGTATTTTTTTGCTCCCAATTATTGATAGCACTTTTTAATAACTTGTATAAAGGAACAGCGGGATGTTTAGTGTTAAATTGTAATACACCTAAAGCCTTTTCTACTTCCATTCCACGTATCAAATCAACCAGTAAACGCATTTTACGTGGTGAAGTTGGATAATTGTTAAGTTTAGCTACTGCTTCCATTTTTTATTTAGTTTCAAGTTCAAACTTTCATGCTGTTTACAGCAATCAATTCCTAACTTCTTTTATTACATTTTTTTACTTGAGTGACCCCTGAAATTCCTTGTTGGTGCAAATTCACCTAATTTATGACCTACCATAAACTCTGTTACGTAAACGGGAATAAACTTGTTGCCATTATGAACAGCTAACGTATGACCAACAAAATCAGGAGAGATTGTAGAACGGCGTGACCATGTTTTGATAACACCCTTCTTATTTTTTCCTTCATTTATTGCCAATACTTTATCTTCTAAATTAGCATCTATATAAGGACCTTTTTTAACCGAACGTGGCATAGTATTTATTTTTTTGTTGATTCTCCCAATTCATCACCAGGATATTTTAACATGATTTAATTATTTGTTGCTAATCTTCTTTCCGTTCTTCCTTTGTATAATCATCTTATCTGATCCCTTGCCTCTTGTACGTGTAACCTGTCCTTTTGCATATTTACCAGTACGGCTACGTGGGTGACCTCCAGATGCTCTACCTTCACCACCACCCATCGGATGATCTACCGGGTTCATCGCTACAGCTCTTGTTCTTGGCCTAACACCTTTCCACCGGTTTCTTCCAGCTTTACCAGCACTTTCCAGGTTATGATCACTGTTACTAACAACACCAACTGTTGCATAGCAATTAATCAATACTTTTCTTAACTCACCGCTTGGCATTTTTAAAATACCATATTTTTCTTCCTTATTTGCTAACTGGGCTGTGTTACCAGCACTACGTACCAATTTACCACCTTGTCCTGGTTGCATTTCTACATTATGAATCATTGTACCCAAAGGCATGTATTTCAACTGCAATGCATTACCTAATTCCGGAGCAATATTATCTCCACTTAAAACAGTAGCCCCAACCTGTAAACCGTTTGGAGCAATGATGTAACGCTTTTCACCATCAACATAATTCAATAGTGCTATAAATGCTGTACGGTTCGGATCGTATTCAATGCTTTTAACTACCGCAGGAATATTCTTCTTATCTCTTTTGAAATCAATGATACGGTACATGGTTTTGTTACCGCCGCCCATATAGCGCATTGATCTTCTTCCCTGAGAGTTACGGCCAGCAGTATTCTTTTGCTTTTCAAGCAAAGTTTTTTCAGGAATGTTAGTAGTGATTTCTGCATACGCATTACCAATTCTCCAACGAGTACCTGCTGTGGTCGGTTTGTATTTTCTAAGTGCCATTGTAAACTACTTTTTTATTTGTCAAAACTTTGCGGTGCTGACCACCATACATTAATTATTCTCGGTTGAATCTTTCAGATTCTATTATTATACTGTTCCGTATAAATCAATTGATTCCCCATCGGCTACAGTAACAAATGCTTTCTTCTTAGCAGGCTTACGGCCACTGACTACACCAGCTTTTGTGTTACGTGATTTAGCTTTTCCAGGCATTACTGTTGTGTTAACATTTTTTACCTGAACACCGTAGAATTCTTCTACCGCTTTTTTAATTTCCAGTTTGTTTGCCTTTCTGCTTACAACAAAAGCATAACGATTCATTTTTTCAGTTTGCTTATTTATCTTTTCAGATAAGATAGGCTTTATCAAAACTTCGGACAGTTTCATAATTCTAATTTGATAATTTGCTAATTAGCTAAAATAATTTTATGCTTCTACAGCCTCTTCTTCTTCACTAAAAATCTTTGCTACACTTTCAGTAAACACCACCACTTTGGCATTTACAATATCGTAAGTATTAACATCGCTTAATAAGCTTCCCTGAACACCTGCAATATTTCTTAAACTCAGATAGACGTGATCATTATCTTCAGGAATAACAAATAATGTTTTCTTATCGCTAACCTGCAGGCTCTTTAAAATACCAGCAAATTGCTTTGATTTTGGAGCTTCCATTGTTATATCTTCTACTATTATAATAGCATTTTCTTTTGCCTTAGCACTTAAAGCACTGATCTTTGCAAGATCCTTTACCTTACGATTCAATTTAAAACCATACAGGTGAGGTTTTGGTCCAAAGATGGAACCACCACCTTTGTAGATCGGACTGCGTAAATTACCTTTACGGGCACCACCAGTTCCTTTTTGTTTCACTAACTTTTTAGATGAACCATTTGCTTCTGCCCTTGTTTTTACTTTATGTGTACCCTGGCGCTGAGATGCCAAATATTGTTTTACAGCTAAGTAAACAACATGAGTGTTTGGTTCTGCACCAAAAATTTCTTCCGGTAACTCAATGGTTCTTCCGGTTTTGGCGCCTTGTATATTTAAAATATCTACTTGCATGATTATTCAAATTAATTTTTGTGTTAAGAAACACAAAAAGGTATGTTGCTTACTTTTGTATTAAAACGATTGAACCATTGTGACCGGGAACAGAACCACTAACTAATATGTAATTCTTTTCAGAAAAAATCTTCACTACTTTCAGTCCTTTCATTTTCACTCTGTCTTGTCCCATGCGACCGCCCATCCTCATGCCTTTAAATACCCTTGAGGCATCAGACGAGTTACCAATAGAACCTGGCGCTCTCGAACGATCATGCTGACCGTGAGACTGACCGCCCACGCCATGAAAGCCATGACGTTTCACAACGCCCTGAAACCCCTTTCCTTTGGTAGTGCCGACTACTTCAACACTGTCGCCTTCGGCAAAAATGTCAACCGTAATAATTTCACCAACTGATTGTGTTAATTCGCTATCGCGTATTTCTTTTACTACTTTTTTAGGGGATGTTTGAGCCTTGGCGAAGTGATTAATTTCAGCTTTGATGGAGTGCTTTTCGTTCTTGTCGCCAAATGCAATCTGGAGTGCATTGTACCCGTCTGTTTCAACGGTCTTTTTTTGTGTAACTATGCATGGGCCCGCTTCTATGATGGTAACAGCAGTTTGTTTGCCTGCTGCATCAAAGACACTGGTCATGCCAATTTTCTTTCCAATAATACTTTTCATTGTATCTGTTTTTATCCAGCGCTCCGATGGCTATGCTATCGGAGATAGATGTTTCAATATTTAATTAAGAACTAACCTTTTGCCTTCCCAATATTAAGACTTCGCTCAATATCCGAGAGGTTCATCAGGCTTTTATTTCAACATCTACGCCACTTGGCAGGTCTAATTTACTTAGAGCGTCAACCGTGCGGCTGCTGCTGGTGT
>JANYFT010000317.1 GCA_025359625.1 Ferruginibacter sp. | reverse complement strand
AATCAACGCTACCTATAATGCTGCAAATGCCGGTCATTTTGAAAAACACTTAACTGTAAAATTTGCGGGAGTTGATGAAATGAAAAGTATCACTTTTACAGGAGATGTATTGGCAGCAGAGGAGTTTGATAAGATAAAAATAACTCCTACCGTTGATGCAAAGGCGGCTGTAGTAGTACCTGCGGCGCCTGTAGTAAAAGCTGTTAAAAAATCTAAGGCTAAAGGCAAGAAATAATTTAATAAAGCAAGGTAAATAAATCTTTTAAAAGGAAGTATCTTTATAATTTATGAAGCCTTCCTTTTTTTATTTTTGTCTTTTATTGGTGAAGTATACACCAACCAAAATTATGATCATGCAAATAAACTGTTCCCAGCCAAAAACCTCTCCATACAAAATCCCCCATCCAATTGCTACAAATGGAATACCATATGTAACCATACTGGCAAATATTACCCCAGCTCTTTTTACAAGCATATAAAAAATTACAGTTGCAATAGCTGTACCGGCTATTCCTAACAAAATTGATGCACCTGTTGCTATTAAAACATCTTTATTGCCCAAAGACATGTTGAAATAACCCGTAAAAATAAGTACCAATAACGCAGGTATGGCATTCAAGGTAAGTGCAATGGCAGCAATTTGTAAAGACGGGATATTAAGCAGGTTTTTTGATACCATATTAACATTAAACCCGTATAGAATGGTTGCCAATATTACTAAAAGTATGGAGGAAAAGTGATGATTTATTTGCAACTGGTTTTTGCTATAGAGTAACAAAATACAACCAATAAATGCTATCAGTATACCTATAGTTTTATTAGTTGCTATTTGAGCTTTAAAAAATACCACACCAATAATAATAACAAAAACAGGAGTGAGTGAATTAAGGCTTCCTGCCAGTGCACTGTCTATTTTTTCTTCGGCCATACAAAATAAAAAAGCAGGAAGTAAACTACCAAGACTTCCTGATAAAAAAATAATTAGAATTTTTTTTGTTGGTAGACTCCCAATATATTTTATGGTTGCAGGTAATAAAACCAGGCCAGCTGACATAATACGTAAAGCAGCTACCTGGTAAGGGGAAAGTTTTTGGAGCCCCAATTTCATTAAAATAAAACTGCTGCCCCAAATTAAAGAGAGTACAATAAATATAAGCCAGTTGATTAAATTTTTACTCATTTCTAAAGGATTGCAAAATAGATTAATAAATTAAATAGTGCATTTAATAATTAGATGTATCATCTTTTGTTTAGAACTTTTCAAGAAATAAACTATTGGAAACATACTTAAAAAAATATATTTTCGTGCTACTAAATAAACAAAGTTTGATCTTTAAACCAAAACTTACAATCATGGGATTTATCAAAGAATTTAAAGGTTTTGTAATAAAAGGTAATGTAGTAGACCTTGCAGTGGCAGTTGTTATAGGCACTGCTTTCGGTGCAATAGTTTCCTCATTAGTCGATGACGTTATTACTCCGCTTTTGTTAACGCCTGCATTAAAAACTGCCCATGTTGAAAACCTTGATAAACTTACCTGGGGTGCTGTAAAATATGGCAATTTTGTTTCTGCCATTATAAAATTTACTCTTATAGCTTTAGTATTATTCATTATTATTAAAGCAATGAATGCTTTAATTGATAAGAAAGTGCCTGATCCTAAAGAACCATCTTCTACCGATAAATTACTGATGGAAATAAGGGATGCATTAAAAAAATAAATTGCCACATACTATTTTTTAAGCTGTTATCTTTTAATAGATTGTCACGTTTTTATTATAATTCAAACCGAGATGAAAAAAATTATTTCACTACTTATTTTAGTTCTTATTATTGTTCAGGTTAATGCACAGGATGGTTCTGTAAAAGAAATGAAAGCTTCTGCCAATAGTGGTATTTCAACAGATACTACGAGAAAGCCCGACAAAAACGGATGGGTAAAAGGAGCTAATTTTAATCTTGGCCTTACCCAGGTGAGTAACAGTAACTGGATTGCTGCAGGAGGAGATAAATTTTCTATTTCTACGGCAGCTTCTTTAAACGCTTTTGCTTCAAGAAAATGGGGTAAAAAAAGCTGGGATAATATTTTAGATTTAAATTATGGGTTGGTAAAAACCACAACGCTTGGTACCCGAAAAATAAATGACCGGCTTGATTTTACATCTATATTTGGGTATCAACCCAACAATTGGAAAAATGTCCGGCTTTCAGTATTAGGCCAGTTAAGAAGCCAACTAACCAATGGCTACGAATATAATTATTTTGGCACTACCACTAAAAGAAGAAATTCTGGTTTTTTTGCACCCGCCTATATTGTGATTGCTCCGGGTATTGAATGGAAACCTAATAACTGGTTTTCAGTATTTGGATCACCCGTTGCAACAAGGTGGACAATTGTCAGTAATGGTCCTTATAGTTATGTCTCTCAGGGCGGCGTCTTTAATGGTAATATAGAAACACCTCTGGCAACTTTATATGGTGTATACCCTGAGAAAGAAAATAGGGGAGAATTTGGAGCTTTTGTTACTGCATCTTTACGGAAAGACATTTTAAAAAACGTTACTTACATAAGCAAGCTTGATCTTTATAGTAATTACCTTAAAAGCCCTACTAATATAGATGTATTTTGGACAAACAAGTTTTTATTAAAAGTTAATAAGTTTATCCAGGTGAGCTATTCAATTGATATGTTGTATGATGATGATGTAAAAAATCCGGTTGCGACAACACGTGCTTTAGGTTTGCAGGTTTTATCCACATTAGGCGTGGGTTTAGCGCTTAAATTATAATTCTATCTTAACTTATTTATACATTTGTCCTCCGGCTAAAAGACTGGGGGATTTTTTTATCACTTAATTTAATATCTGTTTTGACAAACACTACCTATCAGATAAAACTGGATCAGTTTGAAGGACCATTTGACTTGCTGCTTTTTTTTATTGAAAGAGATGAATTGGATATTTACAATATTCCAATTACAAAAATTACCAACGATTTTTTGGATTTTATACACCAAACAGAAAAGCTGAACATCGAATTGAGCAGTGAGTTTATACTATTTATCAGTACCCTTATGCGTATTAAAGCAAAGATGCTGATCCCCCGTAAAGAAATAGATGAACAGGGTAATGAGATTGATCCAAGGCAGGAGTTGATCAATAAAATTCTGGAATATAAAAAGTTTAAAGAAGCATCAGCTAAAATGGCTGAGATGGAAGAAGTACGTATGCTGATGTTGAAAAGGGGAAACCTGCAAAAAGAATTGTCACAGATTGGAGAAGAAGCAGGTGAGGGAACAGAAATACAGGCGGTAACTTTGTTTAAGCTGATGAAGGCTTTTGAAAAAGTAGTACAAAGGCTTCATGATAAAAATAATAAGCCTGTTCACACAGTAGTGCAGTACAGCTACACTATGGAAGAAAGCCGGGATTATATGCTAAATACTTGCCGCACTGCAAAAAATGCTTCTTTCGAAAAAATTTTTGAAGTATGCCAGGATCGGATACATGCACTGTTCCTCTTTTTAAGTTTGCTTGAACTCTCTCAACAAAAGTTTCTTATTATCGTAACTGGAGAAGGAAGAAATAATTTTATAGTTGAGTACAATGAAAACCGGGAGGAAGACAATAGTATCCCATTGGACTATAATGAAATGACCAGTTTTAATTAAACAATAACCCCGATGTAAGGGGTATTTTTTTGCTATTTTGTCAGGAGAAAGTTATGGTATTAAGTTTGATGTTTAAACATTGAATAATTAAAACACAAAAATCATGAAAACAATATTGTATAAAGCAGCCGATAGAGGCAAAGGAGATTATGGATGGTTAAAACCCAATTATTATTTTAGTTTTGGTCAATACCACAATCCTCAAAACATTCATTTTGGAGCACTCAGGGTTTTAAACGATGATTACATCGCAGGTGGAGGCGCATTTCCAACACATCCGCATGATAATATGGAAATTATAACCATTCCTTTTACCGGGGCATTAAAACACAAGGACAGTACAGGCGGGCAAGGCATTATTAAAGCAGGGGATGTACAAATAATGAGTGCAGGAACAGGTGTACAACATTCTGAAGCAAATGAATCTGCTACAGATCCCGTTACCCTTTTTCAGGTATGGCTTTTTCCTAAAGAAAACAATATACAACCACGATATGAGCAACGGACTTTTGAAGTTGAAGAAAGAATTAATAAATGGCAATATGTGGTTAGCCCTGATGAAGCAGATAAAGCCTTATGGATAAATCAAGATGCCCGTTTTGCTTTAACCATACTACAGGGAGGAAAAGAATTAAGCTATATCAATAAATTTAATGGCAATGGCATTTTTTTGGTAGTAATTAATGGTGCTGTAAAAGTTGGAGATATTTTGTTGGGAAAAAGAGATGCCTTAGGTATTTCTGAAACGGACAGTTTTACAATTACTGCCAGTGAAGATGCAGAATTGTTAGCAATAGAAGTTCCGATGAATTAATAAATAATATTATAGAGTAAAGCCGGCAGAGTAAAATACTAACCGTTTTTTTTGGCCAGGTTCTAAAAATTTTTATTATCCAAGCTAAGAAACAAAGTGGCACTTTATAAGCGTCCCGCCGAGGCAGAATAATAGTATATTTCTGTGGTGCTTGAACTTTTAATTGTTATTGCCATAGAAAATCCGACATTTAATAAATTCAACTTCAAAAGTTTAATTTTTATCTAGAAAACAATAAAAGAAATCAATGATTTTAGAAATGCAAAAGGAGAATTGCGCAAACAATTCTCCTTTACTTAAATTATAATTAATTATTTTACGGCACCCATTTTAGCTTCAATACTAAGCGTAGCATGCG
>JANYFT010000304.1 GCA_025359625.1 Ferruginibacter sp. | reverse complement strand
GGTGACGCAAATGGTACAAGTACAAACAACGGCACAGCACCATCTTTACCTCTTACAGTTACAAAAATAAATGGCACTTTATTGGCAGGGCTATCGACGGGTATTCTCAAAAATACAACAAGCACCGGCGTACCTTCTATTGCTGTGGCTGCTGATTTCCCTACACTCAACCAAAGCACAACCGGTAACGCAGCTACTGTTACAACCAATGCAAATCTAACAGGGCCAATAACAAGTATTGGAAATGTTACATCAATAGGTAATCAAACAGGCAGCGGTAATACTTTTGCAATGTCTGCTTCTCCAACATTTACAGGTACACCTATAGCCCCAACTGTAGCACCGGGAACAAATAATACTCAAATTGCAACAACTGCTTTTGTTACAGCGGCGGCAGGAAGTTTAACTTCTGGATTGACAAATAATTACCACCTTAAATATAATGGAAGTAATTTTTCAAATAGTTTACTTTATGATAATGGCACAAGTATTTTGCAGGGTACAACTACGTCAGCACCTGCATCATTATATAATTCTGTTTCTACAACACAGGGTTGGAGTGGCATACCACGAATGAATACAACACAGATGCTTGCTATTGCTTCACCATTTTCAGGATTAAAAGTTATAAATACTGATAGTAGTTTTAGAGAATTTACGTATAACGGGAGTGCGTGGATGGGAATTGTAACTTATACTGATTTACCGTCAACAACAGTTCAATCAAATGCGCTTAAATCCGGGGTAATAATTGGAGGTTCTGCACTTAATTACACATTTGATATTACGACGTTATCTGCAAGTGTTACCAGCGGATCAGCCTATACAGTACCAGCATTCACAAAAGTTGTAAATTATAACCCATCATCATTGGTTGCAAGTTTGGCAATTACGCTTCCAGCGGCTCCGGTTGAAGGGGATGTAGTTACGTTTACTTTTGGTGGAACAATCACTTATAGTAACCCTGTTGTTACAGCACTTTCATTTGTCGCTAACAGCGGACAGTCATTGGATTTTTACTTAACGCCAACTTTCGCAAATTCAAAGACATCATTTTTTTCATTTAAATATACAAACACAACATGGATAAGATTATAAGATTATTAACCGCCTTTTTACTTTGCGGCTTTTTTGCAACCGCTCAAAACATTGATGATGTAGCTGCTATTTGGGCTAAAGTATATACCCCTGTAGACAGTGTTGGATTAGGCAGCAGAAAAACGTTAAATGACAATATTATACTAAAAGAAGCGGGGGGCTATTGGACAGATACACGGCTTCCCAGGAATGGTATTTTTAATACCCTCAACATGAATTTAAATGTTGAGGCGGGCACTGTAACTGCGGGTAATATTTTTTTTGAACAAACCAGCGATACAACAAATTCAGCTAATACGATAGCTTGGTTTGTAACGGATAATACTACGGCCTCTGCTGTATCAACCTATACATTTATTGCAGCTACATCAAGAAGTTTTTCTGGACAAATAAGGCAAAGATTTGTGAGGTCAAGAATTAACTCTACTGTAACAGGGACTACAACTGGGGTTCAGATGAACAGTACATATTCAACCACAATGGCTATGCCTCCTTGGATGACTGTTGTTAGTAATTTCGACGGTGCATTTTTAGCAAAAGTTACGCATACAACATCAGCGACTAATAATGCGTCAACGGTTACAAGTTATAGAGCTACAGCAACAACGAACGGAACGAGTTTAAAAGTAACTGCTGGAAACGTTTATTCAATCGTTGCCTGCAATACCAGTGCTGCTATAAAATATGTGCGTATCTATAATTCAAGTTCAGCCCCAACGGTAGGTACTACAGTTCCAGTAACAGTTTTGGCAATCCCGGCAACCTCGACCGCCTCATTGAATTTTGCGGATATTGGTTTGAAATTCTCTACCGGCATTGCCTATGCAATAACAGGCGGCGCTCCCATTCTTGATGCCACAGCAACGGCTGTAGATGACGTATTACTTACCATTAACTGGCAATAAATGATAAAAACACTATTAATATTACTGCTTCCTTTGCAGTTATTTGCACGGCAAATCTATGTAAGTGAATCCGGGAGCGATGCAGCGGCTGGAACATCTCAGGCAACATCCTGGGCTACAATTAGTAAGGTAAATACATCTTCAATAAGTGGTGATACTGTTAACTTTAATAAGGGTGATACTTGGTATGGCACTATTATACCAGCGTCAAGTTCCATAACTTTTATAAGTTACGGAGCAGGGGCAAACCCTGTAATTACTGGTTTTACATCTGTAGTGGTATGGACAAATCTTGGTGGCAATATTTGGGAAGGAACAGTATCAGGAGGTTTAGCTACCTGCAATATGGTAAGCATTAATGGTGTAAATACAGCGATGGGAAGATACCCGAATTTCGGTAGTGCGAATGATGGTTATCTGGTTGGCCAATCAGGTAGCAACACTACCACTATCGTTAATTCTACATTAACTGGAACGCCGAATTGGACAGGTGCAGAGATATTAATAAGGCACCAGGATTGGAGTAGTAACAGGGGTACAATAACAGGACAGGCGACTACAACGCTTACCTATAGCAGCACAAGTAGTTATGCATTTTCAGTAAATCATGGTTTCTTTATTCAAAATGCAGCAGCAACTTTAGATGTTCAAAATGAATGGTACTATTATGATGCAAGCGGTACAAAAAAGATTCAAATTTATTCTACTACTTCACCAACAAATGTAAAGGTTGCAACGCTTACAACTTTGGTTGATATGACCTATACAAGCGGAACTGCAAAG
>JANYFT010000246.1 GCA_025359625.1 Ferruginibacter sp. | reverse complement strand
GTATCAGGGAATACAGCAACACCGCTAAAAAAGGTGAATCTAAAGGTTCCATTATTAACCGTGCTATCAACGATACATTAAGCCGTACTATCATGACTTCGTTAACAGTATTCCTAACAATTTTGATATTGTTCATATTTGGTGGTGAAGTAACAAGAGGTTTTGCTTTTGCCATGTTGATTGGTGTTATTACTGGTACCTATTCTTCTATTTTTGTAGCAGCACCAGTATTGGTAGATCTTGGAAAAGGTAAAGCCTTAACAGAACCCTTGGTAGTGAGTACCGACAAAGTAGTTGTTACTAAAGGTGCTTAATAAGATATTTTAATTTGTATAAAGTCCCGTTCATTTACTATGAACGGGACTTTATTATATAAAACAAAACCAGTCCTTGTTGAGTATACAATAATTTTAAGGGCATAGCCCCATTATGAGTGGCGAAAAAGGCCGGGCCAACTCCGTGCGAAAGGCTTCTGCAGGGCGGGTACTGCAAATACGAAACTATCCTCACACAAAACCTTAACGGTTTTGCTGTTTATCACTTAACCAGCCTTCTATAACATTGATAAATGACAAGGTGCAAGGCAATTATGTTGCCATCATAAATTTGCAAATCGCTTAATCTGATGCAACAAAAAAGCCGTCCTTAATGAACGGCTTTTTTATAACTCTATGCGTTTAACTATTTATTAGCTGGTGGCTGTTGCTGCATGCCTTTCATTTTTTGTTGCATAGCCTGCATTTGCATTTGTTGCTGCATGGCTTTTTGTTGCATGGCCATTTGCTCTGCCATGGCTTGTTTTTTATCAGTCAATTCTACCACTTCTACTTCAAAAATAAGGTTCTCATTTGGCGCAATAGCGGGCATTTGGCCACGTTCGCCATATCCCAAAGAAGATGGTATATAAAAACGTGCTTTGGTTCCTTTCGACAACATCAGCAAACCATCAACCCATCCCGGAATCACCCTTGGTTCCCACATTTCAACAGGAAGTAATTCGGTATGATGAAACTGAGAATCTATATTTGAATCAAATGCTTTACCCGCAAAGCTTTTACCGGTGTACCTCATTTTCACACCTACAGAATCAGTCACTTTTGCGCCTGTACCTGCCTCTATAATTTCTACATAAACACCTTTAGCTGTTTTTTGTGCTTTTATATTTTTAGACGCAATATAATCACTGATTATCTTATCATCCTTTTTAATCTGCACCAATTTATTTAAAGAGTCTTTTGTTTGTGCGATTTTCATTTGAGCTTTGTTTGCACTATCTGCAGCTTCTTTAGTGGTATAAATATTTACAATTTTATAGTACGCCATCAGGTTTCCACCTTTTTTTATAAAGGGTGGCAAATTACCTCCTTCTTTCAATATGCTATCAGCCAATTGCTTTACAACTACACTGTCTCCTTTTCTTAACTGGCTAAAAATTTTGTAGTAAGCGGGGGGCATTGGAGAATTACCTGCCGAGTCTATGGAAGTTATCTGGTTAGCAAATTTTCTTGAATCATACAACACTGTATCAAAACCCTTTTCTTTATAAGTTTGTTCAACCTGAATTTCAAAAAAGTTTCCGTTCTGTAACGTTTTGCCACTACCATTGGAAATAATTTTGTATTCCATACCTTTTTCGCTTTTCTTGAAAGCTTCGGTGCAACTTGCCAGTAATACTGTTGCCACCACAAATAAATAACTAAACTGCTTCATGTTTTTTTTATATTTAAAATTGATAATTGCTTAATTGATCTTTATTTTCTTTCATGGCTTTAATAAACAATGTCACCTGTTCTTCAAGGGTTTCTTTGCTTTGTCCACCTGCTGCATTAAAATGACCACCCCCGTTAAAATATTTACGGGCAAAACTATTCACATCAAAGCCCCCTTTACTTCTAAAACTGCTTTTGCGTTCTTCTCCCCTGTCTATAATGATCGCTGCTAATTTTATTCCCTGTATGCTTAAAGGATAGTTTACCAATCCCTCAGTGTCGCCTGTTTTTATATTGTACTTAATCAGGTCTGCTTGCGGTATTGATATCAGGGCAGTGTTGTATTCATAAAACACTTCCATCCTGTTGAGTAATACATTGCCCAAAAAGCGAAAACGGTTTTCAAGAAAATTATCATACAATGCTTCGTGTACCGGCCCGTGGTCTAATCCTTTTTCTTTAAGGTTGGCCACCATCCTGTGTACGTTGGCACTGGTAGCAGGAAAACGAAAAGAACCGGTATCTGTCATTACACCTGCATATAAACATTCAGCAACCGCAAGATTAATTTTATCATCATGGCCGCTGGCCAAAATAAAATCGTACACCATTTCGCAGGTAGAACTTTTTGTGGTATCACTTTCGCCATAGGCAAATTTATCAACCTGTGGTTCCTGGTGATGGTCAATCAAAATTCTTTCTGCTGCAGCATTACCCAGTTTTTCCTCCATCCGCCTTGTACGGTTCAGTGTATTAAAATCAAGACAAAATATCCAGTCTGCTGCGTCGATCGCTTTATTGGCTTCGTCTGTTTGCCTTTCGTAATCCAAAACATTTTTTGTACCCGGCATCCAGCTTAAAAAACTTGCCCAGTTGGTAGGCGAAATAACAGTTACAGCATGACCAAATTGTATTAAAAACTGGTAAAGCCCTAACGAAGAGCCCATAGCATCACCATCCGGTTTTTGGTGGGTAGTAATTACAACGTTGCGGGGCTGCAATAATAGCGGAAATATTTGATTAAGTAACTCCATAAAGCGGCGCAAAAGTAATTGAAAGTTTTTAGTTTTTGGTTTTCTGTTTTTTATTAACCTTTAGCTAACCATTTTGGTATGAGAAATAAACTGGTGTTAAAGTTATTGACTACCTGTTACTGGCCCGCAAAAGCCTGTTACAGGTTTATAAAGACTTATATCAATGCCATAGCCGCATCTAATTTGTATCCATAAAAAATCAGTTTTATTAACGCAATATTTAAAAACAATCAACCAAAAACCGGTTATCTTTGCGCCTCAAAAATAATATTATGAGTAGCAGAACATTTACAATGATTAAACCGGATGCCACTAAGAAAGGCTATACCGGGGCAATTTTAGAAAAAATAAACGGTGCAGGTTATAGGATTGTTGCATTAAAAATGCTTCATCTTCCGGCAGCAAAAGCCGGAGAATTTTATGCTGTACACAGGGAAAGGCTTTTTTATGGAGAATTGGTAGAGTTTATGAGTAGTGGGCCAATTACTGCAGCTATTTTGGAAAAAGACAATGCAGTGGATGATTTTAGAATATTAATAGGGGCTACTAATCCGGCCCAGGCAGCAGAGGGTACTATCCGTAAATTATATGCTGCTTCAATTGGTGAAAATGCCATTCACGGCAGCGACAGCGAGGCCAATGCATTAATTGAAGGCGACTTCTTTTTTAGCAAGCTCGAACAGTTTTAATTATATTTTGTTTTGAAGTAAGGCCACTATTTACCCTGCGGCCTTTCTTCTTCTTTTTATTGATTCAATAATGGTTTTACCGTATAGCCTTCTTTACGCAGCAAAGCTATTAACCCTTGCTTACCTACCAGGTGCCCGGCGCCAACAGCAACAAATACGGGTGTTGTTTTCATAATGGTTTTTAGTTGCGCAACCCAGTTTTTATTCCGGCCATTCAATAATAAATCCTGGTGATCTTCCATGCCTGCTTCACTTTTGCTAAAGAGATTTTCTATCTCACTTATTTGCTGACTTTTATAAACATTCATCATAGTATCAAAATTATTCCTATTTACCGCCATGCTGTCAATAGATTTTAATAACTCTTTTGCCTGTTCTTCATAAGGGATACTGTCAAATACCGATGCCTGAAATTCTATGGTTTCCAAACCTTTAATTTCTTTTTTTTGCTGCTTAACTACTTTCATTAATTCTTCCTCCACTCCCGATATTGTTTTGCAGGGCATCATTTTTGGATAAAGCAACGCCTCTAAAAAAAAAGGTTTCATTTTTTGCATAAAAGAAAGGGGTGTATGCAATGAATCCCTGAAAAAATTATCTACTTTTTTGTATTCGTCTGCTGTATATAATTGCTGAAGCGTTTTTCCATCTTTCATATTCATTAACAGCAAACCGCCCAACATGATTGAGGGATCATCCATATCCATTTCCATATATACTTTTTCGGCCAGGCCAACCGCTGTTGTTAACTGGCTGCTAAAATGAATATCATTTTTACACATTAAATGAAAAGTACCAAACAGGTAACTGGATTGCTGCAACCCGTTTCCACTAATTTCCCAAAGCAAAGAATTATCATTTTTGTTGATGATTAATTTGGGTAGTTTGGTTTGCGCATTGCAGGAATAAAAACCAGTTAGCAGTGTTAGTATTCTTATCAGTTTCATATTGTATAAAAGTTGTTAAGGCAGGATATGATAAAGGCTTCCCCCCTTGTTAAATAATTTATCAATTTTTTTATCTGTGGCAACATCTGTAATAACTGCTGGCGCATGATGAGGTTTTATCCTGGCATCAAATACCAGCGGCCCTTTACAACCCCAATGTTTATTGATGGTAGTGCTGTCAATACCATACATATCATGAGATGGGTTACAACGGGTAAATGTAACCCATAAAAAATTACGAAGTTGAGCACTTGTAAAAATCGTATCATCACAAACAACCAGTAGGGGTGCTGTTTGCAATTCACCTGTCTTGTTTTGTAATTGGTGGTTTAAAATCTCCATTTCTTTTGCAGCCATTTCATAACTGCTAAACGATTTTGTTTGTAAAGCAATTACCCCCGGCATTACTAATACCGCATTGTCAAAATACTGCAATTCTTTCAAACATGCAGGCACTTCTGTTGCCAATGTTCTTATTATCCTGCCATAGGCGGCTATTACAACTTTGCTCCCTGTGTTTAAAGATGTACCAGAATAATCTAAAGTGTCAATCGTTGTGTTGGTGTAAAAATGAATATCCCTGTCAAGGTGCAGGCGTTGTAAAATATATTGAAAATACAATTGAATATTATCAGTGGAAAGCAGATTGTTATCGTCTGCGGTAATAAATAAAAACTTGGCAAGGCTTAACTGCCCGGTACCCAAAATATGATTGGCAATTGTTAATATTTCAGCGGGTTGTTTGGCAGGTGCGTAAGGAGTATATCTTTCGCTGCCGATGGCTAACAATAACGGGTGTACGCCGGCAGCATCTACCGCATGCACTTCTTTTAAGCCTGGTATTTCTGCCTGCACTGCAGTGCCGGTAAGCTCATGTATCAATTGCCCAAAACTGGTATCTTCCTGTGGCGGTCGGCCTACTACTGTAAATGGCCAGATAGCGTTTTTTTTAGCAAATACTTTGTGCACTTTCATCAATGGAAAAGAATGCTTCAAACTATAATATCCCAGGTGGTCACCAAAGGGGCCTTCTGGTTTATTTTCTCCGGGATACACTTCTCCGGTGATAATAAAATCAGCATCCGTGCTTATACAAAAACCATCATGATAGGTATAACGAAACCTTCTTCCTCCCAGCACGCCTGCAAAAGACATTTCGTTAATTCCCTCCGGCAATGGCATCACGGCTGCTACACTGTGCGCTGGCGGCCCGCCCGCAAATACGCTTACTTTTAATGGCAAACCTTTTTTGTTTGCTTTGCTTTGATGAACACCAATACCCCGGTGTAACTGGTAATGCAGGCCAATCTCTTTATTTAATTCATATTCATTTCCAGAAAGCTGTATGCGGTACATGCCCAGGTTGGCATTCATTATTCCGGGCTGCTCAATATCTTCTGTGTACACTTGTGGCAAGGTTACAAAAGCACCACCATCCATTGGCCAGTGCTGGATTTGCGGTATATCTTCAATTTGTATTTGCTGAAATAGTACAGGTTGGGTGATGGGATTTTTTAGTGGCAATGCTTTTAAAGCCGCAAGTCCTGCTGAAAAATTTTTAATGGGATTTTTAATTCCTTTTACCGGATCATTCTTTAATTCAATTAACCGTTGTACTATAAATAAAGTGTCCCGAAAAATAAATTTACTCCGCTGCAATGTTCCAAAAATATTTGATGCTGCCCTGAATTTACTTCCTTTTACATTTTCAAATAACAAAGCCGGACCACCAGCTTCGTGTACCCTTAAATGAATTGCCGCCATTTCCAGGTAAGGGTCAACTTCTTCCCTGATGCGGATTAGTTGTCCATTGGCTTCCAGGTCGAGTAAACATGCTTCTAAAGAATTATATGCCATTCTTATTTGGTTTCGGTGTAAAAGTAAAACACTAAACCGTTAGAATAGTTTTTTCAAACAATATTTAAGAAGATCAATAAACGTTTACAGGGCATCCTGTTCTGCTTTTTCCACCATTTCCACGGGTTTGGTTAGCACCCAGCCGAAAGCTGATGGCCAGGCCTGAAAAATAATACCAATCCTTACTTGAAGGATTTCCCCTTCTGGCACCAGCAGCCGGATAACTCAACCTCGGTTTTAATTCATCTCCCCTAAAAGCAAGTTCTACAGCACGCTGACCATTATTGGCCAGCAACAAAGCCTGGTCAACATAATTTGTACTTACATCATCAATATAATCAGTGAATGTTTTTCTGAACCCTATTTCAAAACTGACCCTTACATTTTGATTTAGAGCTAATTTAATGCCTCCGCCAAATGGCACCGAAAACTGCGTAAGATTATATTTTTTACGGCCATTAAAAAAGCCCTGGCCTTCTGTGCCCAAGGGTTGCAGGTAAATTTTATTGCCGGCGGTATCTATCGTGGAAGGATTAAAATGAAATACTGCTGCCCCAACAAATAAATAGGGCGTTAAACCCTGCTCATTCAAATTCAATAAATCATATTCAAGGCCAAGCTGAACTTCTGTAAGCGGGCTCGAAAATTTTAAATTACGTGTAGAGTTCTTACTTGCTTTTTTATCATCGCCACTTAGTTTGCCTATTTTAAAACTGGCTGTTCCATACAATTGCCCGGTTATCTGGTAAGCAAGGCCAATGCCGCCAGCAAAATGAGCTTGTTGAAAAGTAAATTTTTTCGCCTGCAAATCTCCCTGGTAATTGCTTATACCGGCAAAAGTTGTAAAATACATTCGTTGTGCTTTGATAAAAAGAGCAGGCAAAAGGAGTGGGAGGCAAAAAAATAGTTTTTTCATAATTTACTATCAAATGTTATTTGGGATGAATTACAATAATCATTCCTTATTATCAATATTCATCTTTGATGTACACAAAGTAAACGTTGGGGTATTTTAATTGTTTCATACAACTCAAAAAAGTATTGGAATAATGAGGTTTAGGCCATTAGGCTATTTTTTACATGCTTCAAAACTTTAATGATTTTACTGATTAAGTAAAAATCAGCTTTCCATAAACTTAATACATTATTTTTGAGAATTATACAATGGATAAAAGTCTTAATAAATACATCAGTGAAACGGGTTTTTGTTCACGAAGGGAAGCCGATAAATACATTGACCAGGTAAGGGTTACCATTAACGATAATATCGCTATTAAAGGCAACCGGGTAATGCAGGGAGATGTGGTGAAAATAGATGGGGAACCCATCAAAAGGAAAGATAAAATTGTATACATGGTTTTTAATAAACCGGTTGGCATTACCTGCACTACAGATCTAAAAGACAAACACAACATCATTTCTTTTATCAATTATAAAAGCAGGATATTCCCAGTTGGCAGGCTGGATAAGCCTTCTGAAGGATTAATATTTTTAACCAACGATGGCGATATCGTAAATAAAATATTACGTGCCGGCAACAATCACGAAAAAGAATATGTGGTTACGGTTGATAAACCTATCAACAATGAGTTCATTGCCAAAATGGGTAATGGCGTTAAAATTTTAGATACCCTTACAAAAAAATGTGTTGTAAAGCAGGAAGGCAAAAACAGGTTTCGTATTATTTTGGTGCAGGGGCTTAACCGGCAGATAAGAAGAATGTGCCAGGTTTTAGGCTACAATGTAAACACCTTAAAACGGGTACGCATCATGAATATTACTTTGGCAAATTTACCCATTGGCAAATGGCGCTATTTTACACCAGATGAAATCAGCACTATTGAAACCAATGTATCTTCCTCTATTAAAACAGAAGACGGCTCTTACTTTGAATAAAATATTCTGCGAGTGGCTACAGGTGAAAATTCATCTTTTTATTGGGAGCGGTTTTAAATATGTTCGTTTTACAGGCTTCGCTGTTTCATCACTTCGTATAAAATAATCCCCGTTGCAACAGATACATTTAAGGAATCAAAATCTGTTACCATGGGTATTTGAAACTGCTCATCGCAAATTTTCAGCAATGGCTGGTAGACGCCATGTTCTTCTCCACCCATCACAATGGCACAGGGTTCTTTCAGTTCAAGTTCAAAAACTTTTTTAGATGCGGTCATTTCACTGGCAAAAACTTTTATGCCGTTCAAATGCAATTCATCTACTGTTTTCATTAAACTGTTTACCCTGCACACCGCCATTTTTTCCAGAGCCCCTGCTGAAGTTAATATAGCATCTTCATTTAAAGCGCCCACTCCCTTATCCGGGATAATAATACCATTAACACCAAAACAAAATGCACTTCTTGCAATGGCACCAATGTTTCTTATATCAGTAATGCCATCCAAAATAAGGAACAACGGAACTTCTCCATTTTCAACAATAAACGAAATTACATCCTGTAAATTCTGGTATTGAATTTTACTGATCATTGCCACACAACCCTCATGGTTACTGATGTTGAAGCTATTCAGTTTTTCTACCGGCACTTTATTTATAGGCACCAGGTGTTGCTCTGCCAGCAAACGTATTTCATCAATTACTGCACCATGTACCGTTGTTTGCAAATAAATCCTTTCCAGTTGTTTACCTGTCTTCATAGCATCAATCACCGCTTCACGGCCAATAACCAACGTATTCTTTTTAGGACGATGCTGCTGTTGTCTGAAATTTTTCACAAAGCAAAATTAAGTGTTATTGAAAATATTAAATGGATAGCACGAATTTATCCACGAATTAATACAATACTTATATTTTAATTCGTGTAATAAAAAGGGAGCCTGCTTTATGTCACCATTAACGAAAGACCATAAGCTCTTTCAAACTTATGGTCTTTTATAAGCACTTCTTTATTGAAGTTATTTGTCAGCAGGACTATTTTATTCCAAAAACTTTTTTTACATCCTTCACGGCATCCAGTTTTTCCCAGGTAAATAATTCCACTTTCTTTTTAATAGATTTACCATAAGGAGATGTAAATATTTTTTCCACTACTTCGTTCTTACGGCCCATATGTCCATAAGCTGCAGTTTCGCTGTAAATGGGATTGCGCAATTTTAAACGTTGCTCAATAAAGTAAGGCCGCATATCAAAGCAAGACATGCCCATTATTTTTTTAGCGATTTCACCATCGGTTAAATTTACCTTAGCGGTGCCATAGGTAACCACGTTGATGCTGGTTGGTTGCGCTACACCAATGGCATAACTAACCTGTACCAATATTTCATCGCATAAACCAGCCGCCACTAAATTTTTAGCGATATGCCTTGTTGCGTAGGCAGCACTTCTATCAACTTTACTTGGATCTTTACCACTGAAAGCTCCGCCACCATGAGCGCCTTTACCACCGTAGGTATCCACGATAATTTTACGTCCGGTTAAGCCAGTGTCGCCATGAGGGCCACCGATCACAAACTTGCCAGTTGGGTTAATATGGTATTTTATTTTATTAGTAAACAGGTGATCGTATTTTGGATACTTTGCCCTTACCCTTGGTATAACTATATTAATGATGTCTTTCTTTATTTTAGCTAACATGGTTTCATCTTTTCCAAAATCATCATGCTGGGTTGATACTACAATGGCATCAATTCGCACAGGTCGGTTATTATCATCATATTCCAATGTAACCTGGCTTTTAGCATCCGGGCGCAAATATTTAATTTCTTTATTTTCCCTTCTGATAGCAGCCAGTTCCAATAAAATGTAATGAGCAAGGTCCAATGCCAGCGGCATATAATTTTCTGTTTCGTTTGTAGCATAACCAAACATCATCCCCTGGTCCCCGGCACCCTGTTCTTCTTTTTTCTTTTTATCTACACCCTGGTTTATATCGGCAGATTGTTCATGAATGGCTGAAATAATGCCGCATGAATTTGCCTCAAACATATATTCACTTTTTGTGTAACCAATTTTACGGATAACACCACGGGCTATTTCCTGTACATCAAGGTAGGCTTTGCTTTTTACCTCTCCGGCTAATACTACCTGCCCTGTAGTTACCAGTGTCTCGCAGGCCACTTTGCTATTTGGATCAAACGCTAAAAAATTGTCGATTAATGCATCGCTGATCTGGTCAGCTACTTTATCCGGATGTCCTTCACTTACGGACTCTGATGTAAACAAATAAGGCATATAGTTTTGAATTTTGAGTTACAAAGATAAGAGTGTATCATTAAACAACAAAGCCCCCGGAATTAAAGGAGGCCCTGATATTTTTTTAATAATTTTTAAATTTTTGAATATACTATCCGCATCTTTAATTTATGATTTGCATTATTTCCATTGCCAATTTTAATACCACCATAAGCAAGTTTGTTACTAAATGGCAGCGTTAAACTATAATAAAATAAATCATACGGTGCCGTTAGGCGCAACCCATAATTTGTCTCATGTTTTGTTACAATATTTTGTACATACCTCGAAACATTAAAGTTATAATAATTGATAAGCTGCCCGGTAAGCGCATCAATTTTAGTGAGTGCATTACCTCCAAAATAAGAAAAATCAATACCATTGGTGGGATAAAATGGTTGTGCACTTGTATTAGGATTATAAAATGAATTAGGACTTAGATCGAAAGGTAATGGCTTGTATTTATTGGTAGTACTTGTATCAATTGCATCCAGGTAAAGAAAGGATGGAACTGGAAGTAATGGGGTCATGGGTGGTATTTGCTCAACAATTAGTTCAGCCCGATGGATGATCCTGTTTGATAAAAGACTTAAGGCCGGAATTTGAAGTGTTGCATAAGTACCAGGTGTTGTCTGTATAAATAATTCATCAGACGAAGGTACTCTATTGGCAAAATCTGAACCCGATCTGTTTCTTTCAATATAATTGGCTGTTGCCGATTTTGTTACCGATACGCTGCTGGTAGAAACAACAGCCCATGCTGAAAACGAAGTATCAATTGGAATAATATTTTTTCTGCGGAAATGAACCTCTAAACGTGTGTTGACATCAGTAAGTTTAATGTAAAATAATCCACTTGCACCTGAACCTCCATCAGTCTCAATAGCAAAACCTTTAAATACAGTTTTAAATAAAGAATCTGAATTAAAAGGTTTATTAATACTTGAATCGCTATTAGCAAGAATTTTATTTAAAAAGGCAGTATTTAAAGGAATGCGTATCTGGTAATTAACTGAATCTTTTTTATTATTTAAAAAAGTAAATTTTGCTAAATCTGTAGGGGTCACCGTTACTTCTCCCAACAAATTTGATGGAGTAATAAAAGGTTGATAATTGGTTTGATAAAGCGAGTCAAATTTAAAATTTGTTTCCGCCGGATTTAATTCCAGCACTTTTAAATGTTGAGATTTGCTTGAATCGCCATAAAACCCTTTATAGGAAAGACAAAGCACCACTGAATCAAAACCAGTACCCGCAGGCGCATAAGCCTGCCCAATTGAATCTTTAGTATTTCCAAAATAATAGGGAAAAAATACAGGCTTAAATTCAAGATAGATGTTGGCATTGGTTTTACCAAAAATGGGATCATTATTAATACTTCCCAATACCTGTAATTCACTTATTCCAACTCTTGTTGAATCAGGGGTTAATATCCCCTGGGTCCCAAATACTTCCAACGTGTCAGCAAAAGTATGCACATTATCAACAGCAGGAATTAGGTCAGCTCCTAATTGGGTGACATCTATCTTGGTACAACTCGAGGCAATGATTGAAAAAACAGAAGCAGCTAAAAATAAACGTAAAAAATTTCTTTGCACAAAAACAATATTTAATTAAAAGGGTTAGGTTATTTTAACTATTTAGCAAGGTCGTTATATAATTGTAAATAGTCTGTTAAATCACTTTCCGCATTAAACGGTAAAGTTTTTTTACCCTTTATTTTACTAAACTCTTCCACTAATTTTTTGTCAACTTTTTCGGCTCCAAAAGTAACGGCATCGGCAAATGCAGCACCGCCTCTAAACATGGCGACATTGTTGATGTCTTTAAAAAAATCCAGTTCTTTTTTTGTAACATTATCATTGATAGTAGCCAGCTTTAAAAAATCTGCTCCAAGCTTTTCTTTAAAAGTTGTTTGTCCAATGGTGTATACTACTTTACAATTGCTAAATACAGGTTCTTTTTTGTAAGCTGTCTTAATAAACATCGGTATCAATCCTGTCATCCATCCACTGCAATGTATAATGTCTGGCGGCCATCCAAATTTCTTTACCGTTTCCAGGGCGCCTTTGCAAAACAAAGCAGTCCTTAAACCATTATCATCATACCATTTTTCATTCTCATCATTAAAAACGGTTTTACGTTTAAAAAAATCTTCGTTATCCAAAAAATATACCTGCAGCCGGGCATTGGGTAAAGAAGCTACTTTTATTACTAATGGATAATCATCTCCATCAATTGATACATTTATACCAGATAAACGAACAACTTCGTGCAACCGGTGCCTTCTTTCATTAATGATACCAAACCGGGGCATAATGCATCTCACTTCCATTCCACTATCATTTGCTTTTACTGCCAATTTATTAATGATCTCCGCAAACTCTGTAAGTTCCACATAAGGAGACATCTCATTGGCAATAAATAAAATTCTTTTTTTTGTTGACATTTGTGCTTGATTAGATTAAATCAGAATGGATTTACTTAAGGGACGCAAAGTTACAATAATTTTCTGAAAATCAATATACACGTAGATTTGAAGGATAATATCAAACAATGATTATATTTAAAAAGGTTGACGACATAACAAATTTTTTATCAATAGCTAAAGAGAACGGCGTTGCAACCGGCTTTGTTCCAACAATGGGGGCCTTACACAATGGGCATATTTCTTTGGTTACAAAAGCTACAATTGAAAACCAACTGGTCATCTGCAGCATCTTCGTAAACCCAACCCAGTTTAACGATTCAAAAGATTTTGAAAAGTATCCGGTAACGATTGAGCAGGATATTTACCAATTGGAAAAAGCTGGCTGTACAGTATTATTTTTGCCGAGTGTTGAAGAGATATACCCAAATGGATTAGAGGGGCATCGTCATTTTGAATTGGGATTTATTGAAACAATCCTGGATGGAAAATATCGGCCTGGGCATTTCCAGGGAGTATGCCAGGTAGTGCACAAGTTGTTGGAAATTATGTTGCCCAATAAATTATACCTGGGACAAAAAGATTTTCAACAATGTTTGGTACTGAAAAAAATGGCTTCCATAAACTACCCATCAATACAAATTATAATTTGCCCCACTCAAAGAGAAGCTGATGGCCTGGCCATGAGTAGCCGAAACAGCAGGCTGACAAAAGAACAACGATTAGTGGCTATAGAAATTTACGCAACCCTTCAAATGGTTAGCAATAAAAGTAAACCTGGCAATACATATATTCTGAAACAAAGTGCTGTTCAATATTTAACATCAAAGGGTTTTAAAGTTGATTATATTGAAATAGCCAATGCCAATACTTTGGAGCCTGTGGAAGATTGGAATGGCAAGGAAAAAATAGTTGTTTTAGCTGCAGCCTTTTTAAACGAAGTACGTTTAATTGATAACCTGCTAATAAATAATTAAGGCTAAGCCCGTTTTCTACTATTTTGTTTTTTATACATTTAGTTTAAAGAATGTTTAGTGATACTTCGTAATTTGTAAATTGTTATGGGTAAAAAAATAGGGGTAATACTTCAGTATATTATTTTTTTAGGCGGCGGTATTTTTTTGATATGGTGGCAATTTAATAAAATGACACCAGTGGAGGTTGTCAATTTTAAAATATCACTTGCGCATGCTGATTACAGGATACTTATTCCGGTAGTTTTTATGGCGCTGGCCAGCCATGTAAGCCGTTCTATACGTTGGAAAATATTGATAGCGCCGATGGGCTACACGCCTTCCCTATTTAATACTTTTGGAGTAACAATGGTAGGTTATCTTGCCAATTCATTTGTGCCCCGATTGGGAGAAATTTTAAAATGCACCATGTTGGGTAAGTACGAAAAAATACCCGTTCAAAAATTAATTGGCACAATAGTTATTGAACGGATTTTTGATTTCTGTTGTTACCTTATTTTTATAGTTGTTACTATATTAATACAATATAAACTGGTAGGGGATTTTGTTAAAGTAAAATTAGCTGCCTTAGTGAATAGTAAAACCGGCATGCCCTTGTGGGGCAGGGTTTTATTGATAGTTTCCATTACAGTTGTTTTAATGTGGTTGCTAAGGTTTATTTTTAAAAAATATGCTGCTAGTAAATTTATACAACGTTTAAAAAATTTTGTCACTGGCTTAAAAGAAGGTATTGCCAGTATAAAAAAACTACAGAAAAGAGGCTGGTTTTTATTTCATACTTTATTTATCTGGAGCATGTACCTGCTACAGATTTATGTAGGGTTTTCAGCAATACAGCAGGTAGCTCATCTTGGAATAAATGCAGCCTGTTCTGTTTTAACCCTTGCAACTTTAGCCATGATTATTACGCCAGGAGGAATTGGCACTTTCCCTACTGCTATTTTTTTGGTTTTAACCTTATACAATATTGATCAGCCAACAGGTGAAGCTTTTGGCTGGCTGATGTGGGGTTCCACTACTTTTATTGTTTTATTTTTTGGATTGTTATTCCTGGGTTTATTATTTTTTATTAACAGAAAAAAGCAACATCAGGGCATAATACCAAAATCAACCCTAATAGTATAATAAAGGGTGCAATGAAAAACATCATCTAAACATAATATTGCCTTGTAGTTTTATTAATACGATAGTATCTAATTTCACGCCTTTTAAAAACTTAAAATAAACCGTTTTGTTAAAACAAAAAGTAATCATTAGAGATATAAGCTGGCTTTCATTCAACAGCAGGGTATTGCAGGAAGCAGCAGATGAAACTGTTCCGGTAAGAGAAAGGATAAAATTTCTTGGTATTTTTTCTAATAACCTGGATGAGTTTTTCAGGGTACGTGTTGCTACTTTAAAAAGAATGATAGAAGTGGGTGATAAAGCCAACATGCACCTGGAAGCATCGCCGGGTATGATTTTGGAAGAAATACAGGAAATGGTAGTAGAGCAACAAAAAGAATTTAACAGAATATGGAATGAGATATTAAAAGAACTAAAAAGGGAAAAAATATTTTTAATTAATGAAAGGGAACTAACCAAGGCTCAACAGCTATTTGTTACCGATTATTTTAATGAAGAGATACGAAGTAACATTGTACCGCTGATGATAGAAAGTATACAGGCATTTCCTATCCTTAGCGACAAATCAATTTACCTGGCCTGCAAAATGTCTACAAAAAACAAAAGCATTCCACAGCGTTTTGCATTAGTATCTGTGCCCACAAGACGTTTAAACAGGTTTGTTATTTTGCCTTCTAAAGAAAATGAACATTGTATCATTTTACTGGAAGATATTATCCGGTTTTGTTTACCCCATATTTTTTCTTATTTCGGTTACGATGTTTTTTCAGCCCACATTATTAAAGTTACAAGGGATGCAGAAATTGACATTGATAGCGACATAGCTACTTCGCTTATTCAGAAACTTGAAAAGGGCTTAAAGAACAGAAAAAAAGGAAAACCTGTTCGCTTTATTTTTGATAAAGAAATTGATGCTTCACTCCTCGCCTATTTAATTAAACGAATGGGCTTATCCGGAAAAGATAACCTGATACCGGGTGGCCGGATACACAATTTTAAAGATTTTATTAATTTTCCGGAGGCTGTTTTTAGTCAAAAAAATACAAGGAAAAAAGCTTTTTTGCACCCCACATTAAAAAATGTAAACCGGGTTACAGATGTTATTTTAGAAAGGGATGTGCTGCTCAGCTTTCCGTATCATTCTTATGACAGTTTAACTGACCTGTTAAGAGAAGCAGCCATTGATCCTGATGTAAAAAGTATTAAGGTAACCTGCTACCGGCTTGCCTCAAGGTCTAAAATAATTAATGCCCTTACCAATGCGGTACGTAATGGAAAAGCGGTAACAGTTGTGATAGAATTAAGAGCCAGGTTTGATGAAGAAGCTAACCTTGAATGGAAAGAGGAACTGGAAGAAGCTGGCATTAATGTTTTTATAGGGGTAGCCAATTTAAAAGTGCATGCCAAAATATGCCTGATAAAAAAAATTGTAAATGGGCGCACCATTCATTATGGTTTTGTAGGCACCTGCAATTTAAATGAACAAACTGCAAAAATTTATAGCGACCATTGTTTGCTAACATCCAATAGATTTATCATGGCCGATGTTAACAAGGTATTTAATTACCTCGAACAGCCAAAAACCAGGCTTAATTTGTTAAGGGCCTGCAAAACATTAATGGTTAGCCCGGTTAATATGCGCCGTCAACTGGTGCAATTAATTGACAAAGAAATTAAAACTGCCATCTCAAAAAAACCGGCAGCTATTACTTTAAAACTAAATTCGCTAAGCGATGAATTACTCATTACCAAATTATATGAAGCAGCCAAAGCTGGCGTAGAAATAAGGATGGTGATAAGAGGTATTTTTTGTATGCTTACTGAAAATAAAAAATTCAAAATTCCTGTACAAGCCATCAGTATTGTAGATGAATACCTGGAACATGCACGGGTAATGATCTTTCACAATGGAGGTAAAGAAAAAGTTTTCATTACCTCAGCAGACTGGATGGTAAGAAATTTAGACCACCGTATTGAAGTCACCTGCCCAATTTTTGAAAAAGATATCCAATCTGAATTAAAAGATATTTTGCAAATACAATTGTCAGATAATATTAAAGCAAGAAAATTAGACAATGCGCTGACCAATCAATACATCAATCCCCGCAACACAAAAAAAGTACGTAGCCAGGTGGATACCTATAATTATCTGTACCGTAAATTATCCACATAGCTGATTCATTTTATTGATACCTGTTTGATAGTTAATTACAATGGTATATTTGTACAACACATCGAACTATAACAATAATAAATAGTCAATATTGAAATTAGCAGCAATCGACATTGGTAGTAATGCAGCAAGGCTTTTAATAACGGAAGTATTAAAAGATGAAAAAGGAAATGTGGTATTTAATAAATTGAATTTGGTAAGGATACCGTTGCGCCTGGGTTTCGATGTGTTTGAGAGTGGAATTATTTCCAAACAAAAAATTGGAATGGTTTTGCAAACCCTGAAAGCCTATAAACATTTATGCAACGCTTATGAAGTAGCCCATATTAAAGCGTGTGCTACCAGTGCCATGAGGGATGCAAAAAATGCTGCAGACATTATCCGAAAAGTAAAAATGGAAACCACTATTGATATAGAAGTAATCAGTGGGGATTTTGAAGCCGGCCTGGTGTATGAGAATCATGTTGCCGAAAATATGAATAAAGAAAACAGCTACTTATACATTGATGTTGGCGGTGGCAGCACAGAACTTTCTTTCTTTAGCAATGGTATTTTAACTTACAAAAAATCTTTCAACATTGGCACCATTCGCTTACTAAAAAACATGGTGACCGACAGCAACTGGGATGACATGAAAGATAATATACGAGTTGTTACCAAAGGGCAAAAACAGGTAATTGCAATCGGAAGCGGCGGCAACATCAACAAGGTTTTTTCAATGAGCAAGAAAAAAGATGGCAAACCACTCTCACTTGAATTGCTACGGGATTATTATAAAGAATTAGGCAGTGTAACTTTAGCAGAAAGGATAACACGGTATAGCTTAAGAGAAGACAGGGCCGATGTATTGATCCCTGCCATTCAAATTTATATTAACGCCATGCGCTGGGCTGGTGCAGAAGAAATTTATGTACCAAAAATTGGTTTGGCAGATGGATTGATCCGCCATTTATGGGAAGAAGTAAAGTAAGTACTAAATCAATCTTTATATTTTTGCAGCCATCTTTTTCTATGCATATTTGGTGATATAAAATTTGTCCAAACAAATACACAGCAATGGTCATCATCGTTGTGTCACTCCCTTTTACCGCATACCTTTGTGGAACCCTTTCAATTCAAAACAGTATTCTAATTCATCAACTTTTCAAAACGCCGTCTGGGTTTATAGCATAGGCAAAAACAATGTACAATACATTTTCATTACGGTTATATTTTTAAGCAATCTGTCAATTGCAATAAGCCATCATCTGAATATTAAAATAAAAGCTTTTGTAAAAAATATATTTATATTGCATAGACTATTTACCAGCAACTATTACCCAACTGTTTATGTACTCATCCCGTATTACCTGTAAATACAAGCTGCTATTGCTATCTGCCATGTTAATATTTTTCGGATGTCTTAAAACAACCGCTCAATTAACTGCAGATTTCTCAATTGATAAAACCGGCGGCTGTGCTCCTTTAGCCATCAACTTTACCAACAAAACATCAGGTACTACTGCCAACGCAATTTATTCCTGGGATTTTGGTAATGGCAATACATCCTCCATCATTAATCCAGGTGCAATTTATATTGATGAGAAAACTTATGATGTTACCCTCACTGTAAAAGATGGCAATCTTTCTTCCACAAAAACAAAACAAATAACTGTTTACACACCACCACTGGTAGATTTTACAGCATCAACTTTAAAAGAATGTTTGCCGGTGATCGTAAATTTTAATGCAACTGCTTCTTCAGGAGGTAACATTTACACCTGGGATTTTGGCGATGGCAATACGCAGCAGGATTATAATTCCTCATCATCACATACCTATACTATACCACAAATAGCAACAGTAAGCCTAACCGTTAGTAACACTTATGGGTGTACGAAAACGGTACAAAAAGAAAACCTTATAAAAATTTAACCAGCCATCAGTGCCGCTTTCAGTGCCAATAAAACTTTTCTTTGCAGGGTTACCGATGCAGTACAATTCAGTAACACCAGCTTTGGTCCGGGCACACTAACCTACCTATGGAATTTTGGAGATGGCAAAACTTCCATACTGGCAACACCTTCGCATACTTTTAATGTAAAAGGCACTTATACCGTAACACTAACCGTTACCAGTTCTGAAGGATGTACCGCTACCAATACACAAAATGGTTATATCAATGTAGATAATTTTACCAGCGATTTCACAGTTCCATCGCCTATATGCCGTGGTTCAGATAATACGTTTACGAGCACAAGCAGCCCTGTCCCAACAACCAGCGAATGGCTTGTAGATGGTGTAAATACTTACTATTATTATTACAACACTTTAAATTACAATTTTGCAGTAACCGGAGCACACACCATTGAATTAAAAAATACTTTTGGCACCTGCAGAGACTATATTTCTAAAAAGATGGTAGTAAATGAAATACCCGACCTGCAGGGATTTATTGCTACCAAAACCAGTAATTGTGGCGCACCGGTTTTATATAATTTTAAAGATACTACCTCATCTGCTGTAAAATGGGAATGGAATTTTAACCAGTATAATTCAACTGATATACAAGCTACTACACAAGCTCCATCTTATACCTATACCAATGATGGAGGTCATTCTGTATGGCTAAGGGTAACCAATGCTGTTGGATGTACTGCTGTTGCAACACAATACATTGGTGTTACAGCGCCATTTGTCAGCATTGCTGCCGATGGCATTCCTATATCTTGTGGCCCATATTCATTAAAATTTTCTACTACCAGTACAGATTCCATTACCAGCTACAACTGGAATTTTGGAGATGGTGCAACATCTGCACAAGCTCAGCCAACACACCTGTTTGCTACCACCGGATATTGGGGTGTTTCACTGAGCTATACTACCCAGGCGGGTTGCAAAGGCACGGCAAGCTATGGTACCGTTTCCGTGTATGGCAAGCCTGTAGCCAGCTTCACAGCTTCTTCCACTGATATTTGTGGTAACACACCGGTTGTATTTAATGCCACTTTCCAGGGAACAGAAGTTGGGTATTATTGGAATTTTGGCGATGCTCCCTATGGTGGTTATAATTATAATAATTCTTCCATAACACACCAATATCTTTACGACAGCACTTATACTGTCACTTTAATTGTAGCCAATCAGGGTAACTGCCGGGATACAATTACAAAAATTAATTACATCAAAGTATTGCCTCCTTTTCCAAAAATCACCGGCCATCAAAATACCTGCAATGGCACAAGAGGTAAAGTAATTTTTAGCCAGGAATCAAAAAAAGCAGAAAGCTGGATATGGGATTTTGGAGACGGTATTACTAAAACCTTAAATGCAGACAGCCCAACTGTAAGCCATACTTATAACAACACAGGCAATTATAAAACGGTACTTATAAATACCAATGGGCAATGCACCGTAAGGGATTCAACTTACATAAGTGTTTTACTAAAACAAAGCCCATTGTTATCAGCCAATGCTACACAGGTTTGTACGGATGGCACTGTGCATATTCAAATTTCTAACCTTCAAAATAACCCGGCATATTTAACATTCGATAATCATTACAATTTTAATAATGTAGAATATAAAGATGGCACTACTTTTAACGGATCTATCACAAGAGATTATGACAACAATAATTATTACTGGTCAACTGTTTTTAATGGCGCCCTTGGCTATTTTTCCCAGGGCACCACAGGAGTAAGGATCATATTAAGATCCTCCTATTTTAATTGCCCTGATACTACTAATTTTATTCCACTCGATATAAAAGGTTCAAGAGCAGGTTTTCAAGTAATGACAGATAATGTATGTTTTAAATTACCCGTTGTTTTTAAAGATACTTCTGCAACCAACAATAAAATTGTAAGCTGGCAATGGAATTTTGGAGATGGTAATTATCAAACATTTACTAAAGGCGGATTGGTTAACCATGTTTATGCAAACCCGGGGAATTATTATGTAAGCCTTACCGTTACTGATGCTTCGGGTTGTAGTACCAGTACATCCTCTTATGCACAATCAGTTACAGTCAATGGCCCTAAAGCTGCTTTCTATACCTCAGGTAATAACACCTATATCACACTGCCGGTTTATTTTTATAACAACACTAACAATTACAACAGTTACAATACCCAATACACGTGGCAGTTTGGTGATAGTGCCACTTCCTCAGATCAATCACCCAACTATACTTATAACAAACCTGGTGAGTACACCGTAAAGTTGATTACCTTCAATCCGCTCACAGGTTGCGCTGATACTACTTCGCAGGTAATTACAGTCAATAATTTTATTCCGGCCTTTAGTGTAACCAACTCTTACTTAACAGGTATTGGATGTCCGCCCTTACTGGCAAAAATGACCAATAACTCTACTAACTACACTTCCGTAAAATGGGATTTTGGTGATGGCACTACAGCAGACAATCTTAATTATCCCAGTCATATTTATGAGCAACCCGGTAAATACATTATCACCTTATATGTGTATGGACCAAGTGGCCTTACCGGCACTTTTAAAGATTCTGTACTTATACAATTACCACAGGGAAATATTAAAACAAATAAAAAAGAAGGCTGCGTGGGCCTTACACCAACATTTACCATCACCACAAAAAATGCCAATAATTATTTTTGGGATTATGGAGATGGCAGTGTGGTTTCTAACGTCAATACCACTACCAGCCATCAGTATAACCAGCCCGGCAAATATATCCCATTGCTTATGGTGGTAGATACAAACGGATGCAGTTCATTTGCTCCTTTGGCAGATACCATTAATATCCATCCCAATCCGGTAGTGGTTATTGTACCACAAGATCCACGTATTTGTAAAGGCCAGGATATTACGATTGTTGCCTCCGGTGGCACTATTTATTCATGGTCGCCTTCAAGTGGACTGAGCAATGCATTCATTGCTAACCCAAGAGCTAACCCGGTTGTTACTACCAACTATGTTGTTACTGTAAAAGATAATATAGGCTGCTCCAGCAGCGGCACACAAAAAATTACAGTGGTGCAGCCCGGCAAAGTAAATGTTGGTTTGGACGTAGCTGTATGCTCAGGCAAAACGGTGCAATTAAATGCAACAGGTGCTACATTTTACCAATGGATATTATCTACCAATGATCTGAATAATACAGCCATCAATAATCCTGTAGCAAGTCCATTGCAAACCACTACTTATACCGTAAAAGGTATGGATGAATACAAATGCTTTAGCGATACGGCTTCAATAACAGTAAAGATTTTAGCACTGCCAACTGTTAGCATATCACCTGTTCAGGATATTTTATTGGGAACACAAATACCTTTAACCAGTATTACCAGCAGCGATGTTGTAGCATGGAACTGGTCACCGGCAGATTACCTTACCTGCAACAATTGTGCTTCGCCGGTAAGCACACCGCTGGCACAAAAAACATATACGCTTACTGTAACCAATAGCGATGGCTGTACGGCTTCGGATGTAATCATACTTAAATTACAATGCCAGGAAAACCGGGTATTTATTCCCGCCGCATTCTCGCCCAATGGCGATGGAAAGAATGATGTATTCAGCATCATGGGCATATCTGTTGTAAAACACCTTGTTATTTACAGCCGCTGGGGAACGCCCGTTTATGAACGACATAATTATATTGCAAGCGACAGGTCAACCGGTTGGGACGGCACTTACAAAGGCGAGCCTTTACCAGCAGGTACTTATGCCTTTTTTACAGAAATGGAATGTCCATCGGGTGGTTCATTTACAAGAAAAGGAACAGTCGTTTTGGTAAGATAAGAATGGTTTTTACCGCCATTTCAACATCAACCTGCATTTTTAATTTTACCGCAGAGAAATAGTTATAGGAGTTTACACAGATAGCCTCTTTGGTTTCTACTGTACCCTTCTTTGCGTTAAAAATTTTATGCCAGCTTAAGATAAATTGTTTTGTAAATTATTATCTACATTTACATCCGGCGAACTCTTCCCGGATTTGTTTTATTCTAACGCAGAGTCAACTCCCTCCTTTCGCTACCAGGTATCTAAACAAATCCATAACAGTTTTTAAATCCACGTGCATACAATGACTGCAGAAAAAGAATACAAAAAAGTAACCACCAACACCATCCAAAAAATGAAGGCAGCCGGAGAAAAAATCTCTATGATAACGGCTTACGATTACTCATTTGCCAAGTTATTTGACGAGGCCGGTATTGATATCATTTTAGTGGGCGATAGTGCCAGCAATGTGATGGCCGGCCATGCCACTACCCTCCCCATCACGTTAGACCAGATGATATATCATGCACAAAGCGTAGTGCGTGCAAGGGAAAGATGTTTGGTAGTAGTGGATATCCCTTTCGGATCTTATCAATCCAATTCAGAAATTGCATTGGCATCTGCCATACGCATCATGAAAGAAAGTGGTGCCCATACCGTAAAATTAGAAGGAGGCGAAGAGATAATTGATTCTGTAAAAAAAATTGTAAGTGCAGGTATTCCGGTAATGGGGCACTTAGGTTTAACACCACAATCCATCAATAAATTTGGTACTTACGTGGTACGGGCTACTGAAGAAACGGAAGCAGAAAAATTAAAAAAAGATGCCCTGGTATTACAGCAAGCTGGCTGCTTTGCTATTGTACTCGAAAAAATTCCGGCAGCTTTGGCAAAGGAAGTTTCTGAAAGCCTGCACATACCTACCATTGGCATTGGCGCAGGCGGCAACTGTGACGGACAGGTGTTGGTAATGCATGATATGCTGGGCATCAATACAGATTTTAAACCTCGTTTTTTACGCCGGTATTTAAACCTGGATGTACAAATAACCGGTGCGATAAAACAATATGTTTCGGATATAAAAAGCAGGGATTTTCCAAATGAAAATGAGCAGTATTAGTGTTGTATTTACTATTAATCATAATTGACTAACTAACATCAAAATAAATATCTTTACCGAAAGAACAGATTAAAGATGCAAATAAAAAACAACTGGACCCTTAACGAGATACAAGAAATTTATTACCGCCCGCTGCTCGATTTAATTTTTGATGCAGCAACCATTCACCGGGAAAATAAAGCCTACAGCGAAGTACAGATCAGCAGCCTTATCTCCATTAAAACAGGTGGATGCAAAGAAGACTGTGCGTATTGCCCGCAAGCTGCCCGTTACAACACAGATATAGAAGTAGAACCTTTGATGACCGTAGAAAAAGTAAAGGCAAGAGCGGCAGTGGCCAAGGCAAACGGTGCCTCACGGTTATGTATGGGTGCTGCCTGGAGAGAAGTAAGGGACAACAAAGATTTTGAGCGGGTGCTTGAAATGGTAACTGAAGTAAATGAGATGGGGCTTGAAGTGTGTTGCACATTGGGAATGCTTACCTATGAGCAGGCTGAGCGTTTAAAGGAAGCAGGCTGTTTTGCCTACAACCATAATATTGATACCAGCAGCGACAACTACCAAAACATAATTACCACCCGTACTTTTGATGACCGTATCAACACCCTCAACAATGTGCGCAAAGCAAAGCTGAGCGTATGTTGCGGCGGTATTGTAGGTTTGGGCGAAACGGATGATGACCGGATAAAAATGCTGCATACCTTATCTACCATGGAAACACATCCCGACTCTGTGCCTATCAACAGGCTGGTGCCGATAAAGGGTACCCCCTTGGAGGATAATGCAAGCGTACCTATCAATGAAATACTACGGATGATCGCTACTGCAAGGATCATCATGCCAAAAAGTGTGGTACGTTTATCGGCCGGAAGAAATGAAATGAATATTGCAGAACAGGCCCTTTGTTTTATGGCCGGGGCGAATTCTATTTTTGCAGGGGAAAAATTATTAACTACACCCAATCCGGATTTTGATACCGACATGCAAATGTTTACTATGCTGGGATTAACGCCCCGTAAGCCTTTTAAAGAAACTGCATCCACTAACCAACCAGTAGAAATAACCGCTTAAGCAGTGACTACAAATCAATATTTTGACTCTTTCCTTCAGGATAAATTAGATGAGCGAATAGCAAACGGACTTTACAGAAGCCTGGTGCATGCCACAGATAAGATAGACTTTAGCTCCAACGATTATTTTGGTTTTTCAAGATCACTGTCAATAAAAAATAATCATACAACGGTATATGGTGCAGGTGCAACAGGATCAAGGTCTATCACCGGAAACTCTTTACTGGCAGAAGATACAGAAAAAATAATTGCACAATTTCATGGAGCAGCAGCTGCATTAATATTCAACTCTGGTTACATGGCCAATGTGGGATTGTTCTCCTGCATCGCAGCAAAAGGCGACACTTTTATTTCTGACGAATACATCCATGCAAGCATTATTGATGGCATGCGTCTGAGTTATGCCAGCCGCTTAAGGTTTAAGCACAATGACCTCTCAGACCTTGAAAAAAAATTAGGCCTGGCAACAGGTAAAAAAATTGTATCGGTAGAATCAATTTATTCCATGGATGGCGATGAAGCACCTTTAAAAAAGATAGCCGAACTATGTAAAAAACACCAGGCAATACTGATTGTAGACGAAGCACATGCCACCGGTGTATTTGGCGATAAAGGCGAAGGCTTGGTGAGTAAATATCATTTAACAAAAGACGTTTTTGCCTGTACCTATACTTTTGGAAAAGCTATTGGTTTACACGGCGCAGCGATAGCTGGCAGCCATACCCTGCGTAATTATTTAATCAATAATGCCCGCTCATTTATTTACACTACCGCACTACCGCCACACACTTATTTGCAAATACAGGATGCATATAAAGCTTTGCCCATGGCTGATCGTACAAAACTGTTTCAACTGATTGCTTTTTTCAGGGAGGCCACACTATCCATTAAACAGCTTTCCTTTATTGATAGTAATTCTGCCATACAGGGTCTTATTACTGGCGACAATTTTAAAGCAAAAGCCCTGGCAGAATACCTTTTCAAAAAGGGATTTTATGTAAGGCCAATACTTTCTCCAACCGTACCAGCAGGTACAGAAAGGCTAAGAATTTGTTTGCATACATTTAATACAATTAATGAAATAGAGATGCTGCTGACAGAAATAAATAACCACTTTTTATGAGTATCATTATCGCAGGCATACATACCGGTATTGGTAAAACAATTTGCTCTGCTGTTATCTGCCAGGCATTGGGTTATGATTACTTTAAACCAGTACAGGCTGGTGATCTTGAAAATTCAGACAGCGTTTTTATAAAAAAAAATGTCACCAATCCTTCCTTCACCGTTCACCGGGAAGCTTATCAATTAAATACCCCGGCCTCTCCACATTTTGCAGCAGCACTGGATGGCATAATCATTAAAAAAGAAAACATCATTCTGCCTGTTTCAAAAAATAATATTGTTATAGAAACAGCCGGTGGCATAATGAGCCCGCTGGCAAAAGGTTTTTTAAATATTGATCTGGTGCAACACTTTAATTTGCCGGTAATATTGGTAACCAATAATTATCTCGGCAGCATCAACCACACATTGCTTACGGTTACTGCATTGCAGCAGCGGAATATCCCCATTCACGGTTTGGTGTTTTGTGGAGAAGCTGTTGAATCAACAAGACAATATATTTTGGAATACACACAACTGCCATTAGTATTTTCTATTCCATTGTTTCAAACCATCAACAGCCAGGTAATAGTTGACTTTGCAAAAAAAGTTTCCATAAATTTATGAGCATGACAAACGACAATGACAATCATATTTGGCACCCTTTCACGCAGATGAAAACTGCCGACGCTCCCATTCACATTGAGCGTGGCAAGGATTGCACTTTGTTTGCGGCAGATGGCAAAGAATACATTGATGCCATCTCTTCATGGTGGGTAAATATTCACGGGCATTGCAATGAGTATATTGCCAATGCTATAGCAGCACAGACCAAAATTTTAGAGCACGTAATTTTTGCAGGATTTACGCATACACCAGCCATAAAATTATCAAAAAAACTGATCAGCATTTTACCGGATCATTTTGCCAAAGTATTTTTTTCAGATGATGGTTCTACCTCTGTAGAAGTGGCTTTAAAAATGGCGATACAATACTGGCACAACCAGGGCTTTAAAAATAAAAGAACCATCATCGCTTTTGAAAATGGATACCATGGTGATACATTTGGCGCAATGAGTGTGGCAGAAAGAAATGCTTTCAACGCAGCCTTTGATCCATTTTTATTTGAAGTAAAACGCCTGCCGATCCCCAATAAAAACAATATTGACAGCATCAAACAACAATTAATTACATGGGCAGATGAAGGCAATACAGCAGCATTTATTTTTGAACCGCTGGTACAGGGAGCCGCCGGTATGCTGATGTATGAAGCTGTTTATTTAGATGAACTGATTGCCATCGCCATCAAAAAAAATATCATTTGCATAGCCGATGAAGTGATGACAGGTTTTGGAAGAACGGGCAAAAATTTCGCCATCAATTATTTACAAAATCAGCCGGATATCATTTGTTTATCCAAAGGCATTACCGGTGGTTTTATGCCCCTTGGCGTAACCGTAAGCACACAAAAAATATTTGATGCTTTTTATGCCGACGATGCAAAAAAAACTTTCTTTCACGGGCATTCTTACACTGCCAATCCATTGGCCTGTGCTGCAGCCAATGCAAGTATGGAATTATTGGTGAATGAAAAATGCCAGCGCCAGATTAAACAAATTGTTGAGTACCACAGCGGCTTTGCTACCAGCATAAAAAATAATTCATTTGTAAAAGAAGTGAGACAAATGGGTACCATCTTAGCGATCGAATTAAATACCACCGAAGACAGTTCCTATTTCAACACTGTAAAAAAAATAGCGTATGAATACTACTTAAGCAATGGTATCTTCCTTCGTCCGTTAGGCAATGTGGTGTACATTATGCCGCCTTACTGCATTACAAAAGAAGAGTTGGAAAAAGTATATGCTGTTATCAATGATTCGCTCAGCATTTTGTCTGCTTAAAATTTCGACAACCTGCATCGTTACATAAAATTCAACATTTAAAAACCTGTCGTAACTTGCCAAAAAATTAGCAGTATGAATTTTCTTACCAACTTGCAGGTGCAGGCAAAAAATAAAGGCGTATCTACAGGAACAAAATGGATCGCATCAAAAGGTGCTGCAATAGATTCTTATTCTCCTGTTGATGGCAAATTAATTGCCGCTGTAAAAAGTGCGGATAAAGATAGTTACGAAGCGGTGGTGCAACAGGCGCAAACAGCTTTTACAGAATGGAGGCAATGGCCTGCACCAAAACGGGGTGATATTGTTCGCCAGATCGGTGAAGAATTACGCCTTCAAAAACATTTCCTTGGCCAGTTGGTAAGTTACGAAATGGGCAAGAGTTTACAGGAAGGCCTCGGCGAAGTGCAGGAGATGATCGACATCTGCGATTTTGCAGTCGGGTTAAGCAGACAGTTGCATGGCTTAACCATGCACAGCGAAAGGCCGGGCCATAGGATGTATGAACAATATCATCCGCTGGGCATTGTTGGTATCATATCTGCTTTCAATTTTCCGGTAGCTGTATGGAGCTGGAATACCATGCTGTCCTGGGTTTGTGGCGATGTCTGCATTTGGAAACCCAGCGAAAAAACCCCTTTGTGTGCCATTGCCTGTCAAAATATTACGGCAAAAGTTTTCAAGAAAAACAATGTACCCGAAGGCGTAAATAACTTGGTTGTTGGCGATAGGGAAGTGGGCGAATGGATGAGCAATGATACAAGGATTGCCTTATTATCTGCAACAGGAAGCACAAGGATGGGCAAAGCCGTATCCGCTGCAGTTGCCGACAGGCTGGGCAGAAGTTTATTGGAACTAGGTGGCAACAATGCCATCATCATTTCCCAGGATGCTGATCTTGACATGGCATTAATCGGCGCTGCATTTGGTGCGGTTGGTACAGCCGGTCAACGTTGCACTTCTACCCGTCGCCTGATCATTCATGAAAAAGTGTACAACAAATTCAAAGACAAATTAGTGCATGCATATAGTCAATTAAAAATCGGCGATCCGCTAAATGAAAAGAATCATGTAGGCCCATTGATTGATACCATGGCTGTTGAAATGTACAAAGATGCCATTGAAAAATGTAAAGCTGAAGGTGGTACTTTTATTGTTGAAGGTGGCGTGCTAAAAGGCAAAGGCTACGAAAGTGGTTGCTATGTAAAACCCTGCATTGCCGAAGCAAAAAACAGCTATGCCATTGTGCAACACGAAACATTTGCCCCCATTTTATACATCATGAAATATAAGGCGCTGGAAGAAGCGATTGCCATGCAAAATGGCGTGCCCCAGGGCCTCTCCTCAGCCATCATGACGAATAATTTACGGGAAGCAGAACTATACCTGTCAACAGCGGGCAGCGATTGTGGTATTGCAAATGTAAACATCGGAACTTCCGGCGCAGAAATTGGTGGCGCCTTTGGGGGCGAAAAAGAAACCGGCGGCGGCAGGGAAAGTGGCAGCGATGCCTGGAAGGTATATATGCGCAGGCAAACCAATACCATTAATTATATAGATAAGTTACCGCTGGCACAGGGTATAAAATTTGATCTGTAGGATTTTCCATAAAGTTTACACCTTTTGAAAAAGGTGTAAACTTTATGGAAACCTTTATTATCTTTAAACATGCCTGTCAATAAAAAATATTTAGC
>JANYFT010000205.1 GCA_025359625.1 Ferruginibacter sp. | reverse complement strand
ACCCTTTTGTCTCTGCCCATGGTAAGGTTTAAAGTATCCTGGGTAGAAGCCGGGTCTATGAATGACTTGCCAATATAAGTTCCTTCAAAAATGATATTGGCTTCGCCTGGCAGGAGGTTGAGCTTTTCCCAATCAGCAATTTGTGCCAACAGGAATACTTCTTTATCCAATTTAGGTACCGAATAAAACTGGTAGGTGGCAGGCACTTCGTATTCCTTTAATATTGCCGTTTGTGCTTTGCCGTTAGTGGGTACATCGTAAGGCAAGTCAATATCAAATGTCACATTTAATTCTTTATCAGAAACGGTGATATAATCATCCAGGCCATCTTTTAGGGTTACTACTATTGCGCCATTACTTGCCCTTGAGCCATATATGGAAGTTGCTGCTGCATCTTTTAAAACTTTGGTACTTTTAATTGCGCTGGTCCTAATCTTATTAAATTCTGTTGCAGACATTTCAGTACCATTTACAATATATAAAGGTGTAATCTCATCATTGTCCACAGAAGAAATTCCTCTTACTTTAGCAGTTCCATATCCTACCACCACAACCTCATTTAACTGAGTTGAAGAATTAAGTCCGGGTATTGTATTCTGCAATGCCAGCGACTTGTTATAAAAATTTACCGGATTAATATAACTCAAAAACCAGGTATTAAACAAGGGTGCATTACCAGACTGACTTGGGGTAGAGGTAGATAAACTTAGCTTCACCTGCTTCCAGTCTATGCCCGTAGTTTGAAATATTTTAGAGCGGTAAATTATTTTTAATGGTGCGGTAATATTTACTGCACGAAGATCGTAAAACGGCACCCAGTATGCATTTTGTGTGATATATGAAATGGCAAAATCATATTTACCCGCAATAGTGCAGTTTAGTTGCAATATTAATTTACCTGACGACCGGGTATTTTTCTTTTGTTCTTCTGCTATCGGTTCATTTAATTTTTCAAGCTGCTCACCAAGTTTTTTTTGTTTTTGATTTAAGCCGGCCAATTCATTCTGCAGTTCCGTTGATTTGGTTTTATAATACTTCATCAGCTTCATTAATTCTGCTACACTTAAGCCTGCTTGTGAACCCTTAATTTCTTTATTGGCTTTTAATACGCTCAGCAATTCATTTGTAATATTGATGGCTGTTTTTATTCTTTCCAGGTTACTGTTTACCCTTTCAACAGAATCATCGAGTAAACTTATGGCTGGCGTTTTTATTTCATCCTTTAAATAATTGGTGCTAAACTCAACACCCATCACCGTTACATTGCCATTACAATTTACCTGTATGCTGCTGGCATCAAGGGCGTTGCTGATGTCTTCAATAATAAGTTCGTTGTTGCCTTTTATTAATTGTGCTTTTGCCTGGTGGTTCATTTCGGCACCTAGCCGGTAAACGGTTACTGCATTGAGAGTTGCTTTAACTGTATTGCCATTGTCATCTTTTGCAGCAGCGGAGATCATGCAAAGGAGAGCACATACAAAGAAGATAATTTTTTTCATATTGATCTGTTTTTTTGAACAGATGCAGGGATGAAATGGATTACATAAAAAGTAGGAAATTTTTCAAATTTTTACAGGTATAAAAAATCCTTCCCCAATAAAGGAGAAGGATTATAAATGAATTCCCGATTAATTACTTTGCTCCGTATCTTTTTTCTTTGCAATTTCTTCAAGCAATTTTAATCCCAGCAAACCACTGATGGGGCCGTTAGCACCATCACCTCCGCCACCAATTAAAATGTCGGGCATTATTTTTATGTTTTGTGTACCGATGGCCTCCATCACTTTTAATTGTGTAAAGTTGTTGCCGCCCATTGCTTCCACAGATAGTTTGTAAGATTCTGCATTCGATTTACCAATGGCCAAAATCTTCTCTGCCTCTGCATTGCCGGTTAAGGTAATTTGTTCTGCATTTGCCCTTGCCAGCAATTCGATCTGCTCTGCATTTGCTTTTGCCAAAACACGTATCTTTTCTGCATCACCATTCGCCAACAACCTTAACCTGTCTGCTTCTGCAGTAGATTGCAAACGCACACTATTGGCTTCACCCGTTGCTTTTTTTACAGATGCATCGGCAATACGTTCTGCAATCAGTACACCCTGGTCTGCCTTTACAATTTCTTTTTGTATGTCTGCAATGGCGGTTTCTTTTTCCAGCGTTTGCCTGGTTTCCTGCGCCTTCATTTCTGTTTCGTAGGTAACTTTTTGTTCCTCTGCAATTTTACGGTCGGTCAATGTTTTCATTAAACTTTCGGGCGGCACGATGTCGCCTATCAGGGTATCTACACCATGTACGTTATATTGATCCAGCACCCTGCCAATATGCATCCGGGCAGATTCCTGGCGTTCCTTACGGGTACCCAGAAACGCAATTACATCACTATCCTGTGCACTGTTACGGAAGTAATTACCTATGGTTGGTTCTAGTACCTGGCTCACAAGGTTGTTCATATTACCAAAACGGGCAATCACTTTTGGTGCTTCTGTGGTTGGAATATGTATGATCTGCGATACATCAAGATTAAATGGGAAACCATCTTTACTACGCACCGTGATAGTGGATAAATGTTTATCCAGCTGATGGCTTTCACTTCTTGCATTGGCCCAGTTCAACACCAGGTTGGTCGTTGGCACCAGTTCAACTTTCATGATGAAAGGATTGATGGGATATTTACCAGGTCCTAACGGTTCTGCCCAAACGCCTTTACTGCCCCTTGCTACAATATTACCATGTTTAAATTCCACACCACTTAAATCCACCCCTTCATTACCAACATAACTTATTACCACACCTACATGGCCAATAGCAATTTCTGTCATGCTCACCATTTCTACTTTTGTGAACCATGGATTTAAAAAATAAGTACCTGCTAAGATCACCTGTTCCTGCAATCCTTTGTACCCACCATTGTTCATAAATATATCCACATCTTGAAATTTATTATGGCCATCAACGATCTTTCCTGCAATCTGCCCTTCTTCCAATGGCTTACCTTCCTGCGTTGTTACAACACCAACAGCATTATCAGGAATGCTTGTCATATCCGTCATTTCAATACTGAATAAAAAAGTATTTATTCGATAAGAGCCCGGTGCAATAATGGCTGTTTGTCGTCCTTTACGGCCACCGTTTTTTAAGAAAGCAACTGCATCCTGAAAACTGTCGCATGCTACCTTCCGTCCCAGAATAGAACCAGTTTCCAGTTCAGCGCCATCCTTTGCCAAAACTAGTCCAAGCTGGCCTGTAGGTATAATGATGAATGGCTGAAAGGTAATGTCGTACTGCCAGATCCATTTACCAAAATATAAACCCGGAGGCAATGTTTGTGCCTGGAAGCCGGCTTCTCCTTCTGAGGCTACGATACGGCCTTCTGGCAATTGTTGATTACCAAAGAGTACAAACTTTTTAGTGACTAATCCAATCCTGTCTTCAGGCACTATTACAACGCCAAAAAATATACGAAGAATAAATTTGTACAAAATAAGTACTAGTAAGGGGATGCCGATGATCAATCCCCATTTGATCAACTCGTGAGTTTCCATGTTAGTTGTTAGGTTTAAAAATGAATGTAAAATATATAGTGCGATAATCGCTCAAAAGATGTCCACCGATGATTAACAAAATTGTAAATGAGCAATGTGAATTGTGAAATATGATCGCTAAACAGTGAATTATTAAATATTCACTATTGACCATTAATTAGCTCTTTTCGCCAGGAGGAGGCGTGTTGAAATTGGTAAGTATAAAATCGCTTAAAAAGAAGATTACCTTTTTGGCACCTGGTTTCATTGTAGTTGTTATTGCTGATGTAAAGATTGCATAAACAAAACAAATACCGTAGAGCAATATGGATAAATGGTAAATTGAATAAAGAAAATGAGTTGTTTACTTCAATGCAGCTTTTATAACCGGTACAAGTTCGTTTGCCCACACACTATATTCCTGGCCGGATGGATGTAAGCCATCGCTGGCAATTAGCGAAGGGTTTGTTTTAGCCATTCTGGTAAAGCGGGTAATGTCTAAATAATTTACACCAGCTTTTTCTGTTATTGTTTTATTGATGGCATTAAAGGCATCAATTTCTTTTGCTATCGCATCCTTGTCGCTGCCGTTTGCAAAGGGGGTAACGCTGTAATCGGGGATAGATAGAACGATCACCCTTTTTTTATTGTTGCCTGCATATTGAATTGCCTTATTCAGCAAGATCAAAAACTCATCTGCATATTCCTGCTGCGTTCCTTGCTGATACTGGTTATTAACGCCTATCAGTAAACTAACAATATCATAGGTTGATCTTACCGGGGCAGCATTGGCAAGGGAGTTTAATAAATTACCGGTAGTCCAACCGGTACGGGCAATAATTTCAGTGGCATTAAAATTAAATCCCTGTTGGTTTAAATATTTTATTGTCTGCACAGGAAACCTGTCCGCTTCAGGCACAGATTGGCCGATGGTATAAGAATCTCCCAGGGCTAAAAAATACCTTGTTGTTGAATCAGTAACAACCGGTACCGGTATTACTACAGGCGGGGTATATGTATCTGCAGGCGCATTTACCATATCGTCATCTTTTGTACAAGATACAAGGGAATAAAATAATGAAAGCGTAATTGCAAATATTTTTACCATAAAAACATTAACGAACTTATCAACAAAATGGTTCATCCCTTCAACAAAAAAAGAGCCTCTTAAAAGTGGCTCTTTCCAAAAGTATCATTACAATTAGACATACAAAATCTTATAGTATTCGTCTGCCATCCTGTTGCTGTCAAACTGAACCTGTACATCATTCATACCATTTTTCATAATATGCCTCCAGGTATCTTTGTCATCATAATACAAAGGAAGAATTTGCTGTTCCAATATTTCATACAGCTTATTCATATCGTATTCATCCTGCTCCTGCACATGTATGTTTTCATAATCAATGGGCGGAACCACAAAACCATTGTTTCCGTTATTGATAAATTCGCAAATCCACCCATCATTGGTACTAAAGTTTACAGCACCATTCATAGCTGCCGTCATACCACTTGTACCGCTTGCTTCCCGTGGCACCCGTGGATTGTTTAACCAAACATCTGCTGCCTGTTTTAAGCGTTTACTTAAGGATAGTTCATAACCAACGCAAACGGCAACATTTTTATATTGTTTACTTAAATGCACCAGGTGATTAAAATCATTGATAGCCGGGTAATCTAACGGGTAAGGTTTACCTGCCCAGATGATCTGTACCGGGTATTTGGTGTTGTTCAATAAAGCTTCAAAGCGTTTATGGTCACGGGTTAGCAGCTCTGCCCTTTTATAACCTGCAAAGCGGCGTGCCCAAACAATGGTCAACACATCCGGATCCATCAGCTTGCCGGTTTGATCAGCCACAATATCCATTGCTCTTTTTTTCAAAAATCTTTTGCGGTCATCAAACCAAACATCATTGCTTTCAGATTTGGCTTTGTACAATTGTTTATCTGCCCAATAGGTCCAGTTTTGTGCATTGGTGATGGCTTTTATTTCGCAAATGCCTTTATACTTGCCCCACATTTTACGGCTCACTTCACCATGCAATTGTGATACGCCGTTTGCCAGTTTTGCAAAACGCAAAGCCGCCAGCGAATGATTAAACTGGTCGTCTTTAATACCCGTTAACCTGCGTACATCATCCAAAGGCATACCGCAGAAATAACTCATTTTTTGGCAAAGAAAAATATCATGTTTTTCATTGCCTGCTTCTTCCGGTGTATGCGTTGTAAATACCAAACGCTTTCTTACATCTTCTATATTTCCAAATTTTCTGTACAAATAAAATGCAGCGCTAATAGCATGCGCTTCGTTTAAATGATACAACTCAGGATTAAAATTTATTTCATCCATCAGCTTGGCACCACCCACACCCAGCAAAATAAACTGTGCCACTTTGGTTGCCACATTACCATCATATAAGCGATGTGTAATGGTCTGGCTAACGTAGTCATTCTCCGGCAAATCGGTGCTCAATAAAAACATTGGAGCACTCTTAAATGTTTCCGGGTTAAGGTACCAAACCTTTACCCAAACAGGATGATCATGAATGGTGATCTGAAATTTAATACCGGTATCTTCCAAAAAGTTATAAATCTTTTCGTTCCATTGCACCTGCAATGTCTGGTCTGCATTGCGGGCCTGGTCATAATAGCCGTACTTCCACAAAATACCTATGCCTACTAAATTTTGTTTTAACTCATAGGCACTACGCATGTGTGAGCCTGATAAAAAACCGAGGCCACCGCTGTAAATTTTTAAGGGCTGATGTACTGCAAACTCCATGGAGAAGTAAGCTATTCTTTTGCTGTAATTTTCGTTAACAGGATAAGGAACTTTGAAATTATTAAAACTCATAAAGCAGAAAAAATGTTTAGGGACGCAATATAATTGGAATTTTTAGAAAAACGTTCGTTAATAAACAAATATTGCGTATCAAAGACACATTGCTTATAGAATCATCTGCCCCCAGTTTCTAAAATATACTACAATGAGTGTCGTTAATTTTGATTAGCTACCAACTACCCTTTTAAACAAGTACTATGCGTACAGTTTTGCTGGTTGCAAAAGCAGTTTGTATCTCCATCGTTCATGGCGCTGGCCAGTTATTTGAAGCAGTACAACTACATCATGTAAAAAAAATATTCAGTTAAGGTGGAAGTTTACAATATATTAATGCCTGATATTTTGAAATACAATTTTATAGAGGGAACTTTAGATAATTAAATAGAAAAGTATGCAAAAGATAGTGACAATAGCGATAGACACCGCACAATTGAACAACGGAAAAGCAACTCCTTTCGCCGTAAGTGAATTAACTGAGATAAATGAATTTCTGGAACTGGGATGGCAAATTGAAGAATGGGATTTTTTGAAAGAAGGCGAGACAGATGGACAGGTAGTTTTGCTGGTTATTTTAAATGATGAAGATATGTTTGAAAACGACGAGAATGACTTTGATACAGAATTTGATGAAGATGGTTTTGATGAAATCGAGGAAGAAGCAAAAGAAAGCAAAGATTAAATTAGGCCTACCTTTTTTATGTAGTTGATGGGTTAAAACCCGTCAACTATTTTTATTTCTTAATGCGCTATTTTTATTTGTAGTGCAACTATTTTGCAATTATGGCCGTAACTTCTATTTCTATCAACAGATCATCATTAATTAGCCGCTGCACCTGAACCATTGTAGCCACTGGTTTTATAGTAGCAAAGAATTCTCCATGCGCTTTACCCACAAGTTCCCAATCGGCAATATTTGTTACAAACATTCTTGTGCGCACTACATCATGTAGCGAGCTGCCTAACTTTTGTAAAGCTTTTTCAATTTTTTCAAAAATAAATTTTGTTTGCGCATACACATCTCCTTCACCAACAAGGATATCACCATCCATTGCGGTAGTGCCTGCCACTTCAATAATATTATCTACCCTCACCGCTCTTGAATAACCAACGATATCTTCCCAGGGTGAACCCGAACCTATTTGTTGCCGCATATGTTTTTCTTTAGGATAACAATTTACAACATCCTGGTAAATATCGGTAGTCATTTAATTTTTGGAAATGCCATGCTATTTTTTTAGATTTGTCTAAACTTTAATTTAGACAGTATGAATTATTCTGTTTCAGAAGAGAATTATATCAAAAGCATTTATCACCTGCAACAACAAACAGCCACAGTAACCACCAATTCGCTGGCCAACGAATTGCGTACCAAACCAGCCTCTGTCACCGATATGCTCAAAAAACTGCAAACAAAACAATTGGTGGAATATGAAAAATACCGCGGTTTTAAACTGAATGCAACGGGCAATAAAATAGCCCTCAACATTGTACGCCGGCACCGCTTGTGGGAATTTTTTTTAGTAAATAAACTGGGCTTTGAGTGGGATAAAGTGCATGATATTGCCGAAGAGCTGGAACATGTAAGCAGTGTTGAACTTATAAAAAAGTTAGACAGTTTTTTAAATTTTCCGCAAACAGATCCTCATGGTGACCCCATACCCGACACCAATGGAAAAATTGCCATTATCAAACAATCGAGCCTTGCAGAAATAGTTGAAAAGAAAAATGTTGTAGTCAGTTCTGTAAGTAACCAGTCGCCCGAAATGCTGGAGATGCTAAAGCATTACCATATCGGCATCGGCACTTCGTTAAAAGTAAATAAGCATTTCGCTTTTGATGGTTCCGTAGAAATAAAAGTTTCACAACAAGCCGTCTGCATCATCAGCGATCAGGTAGCTAAAAATATTTTTGTGCATCATGACTAACTTCACACACACAGATACTTCTTTAAGTGAAGTACATCAAAGCATTGATACCACAGCCGGTAAAAAAACCGGCTTTAGAAAAATATTCTCTTTTTTAGGCCCGGCCTATCTTATCAGTGTTGGCTATATGGACCCTGGCAATTGGGCAACTGACCTTGCGGGCGGCAGCAAGTTTGGATATACTTTAATCTGGATATTGCTGATGAGCAACCTGATGGCTTTATTGTTACAAGGTTTATCAGCAAGGCTCGGCATTGTAAGAGGCCGCGACCTGGCACAAGCTAACAGGGAAGCATACCCGAGAACTGTAAACTTTGTTTTATACATTTTAGCAGAGATCGCCATTGCAGCCTGCGACCTTGCAGAAGTATTGGGTATGGCAATCGGAATACAATTACTCACTGGCCTGCCATTGGTGTGGGGAGTTTCCATTACTGTACTGGATACTTTTTTATTGCTCTTTCTACAGCGTTTGGGGATGCGCAAAATGGAAGCATTTATTATTACCCTGGTTGCCGTGGTAGCTATCTCTTTTTTAATTGAAATAATTTTTGCCAAACCAGACCTGGGAGAAGTAGCCCTTGGCTTTATTCCACATGCCCTGTCTGATGAAGCACTTTATATTGGCATAGGTATTATTGGGGCAACGGTTATGCCGCATAATTTATACCTGCATTCCGCCCTGGTGCAAACCAGGAAAATTGACCGCACAGATGCAGGAATAAAGCAGGCATTAAAATTTAACAGGATTGATACTACCATTGCACTAAACCTGGCATTTTTTGTAAACGCCGCCATATTGGTGCTGGCTGCAACTATTTTTTTTAAAACAGGTAACTCACAGGTGGCAGAAATAAAAGAAGCCCACAGGTTACTGCCGGGTTTTTTAGGAAACTTAGCGCCAAAGATTTTTGCCATTGCCTTGATAGCTGCAGGCCAAAGCAGTACCATCACCGGAACTTTGGCCGGACAAATTATTATGGAAGGTTATTTAAGTTTGCGGGTAAACCCATGGGTGAGACGGTTAATAACAAGGTTGTTGGCCATTATACCCGCATTAATAGTGATTATCATTTACGGCGAAAATGATGTGGATGCATTGCTTATTTTTAGCCAGGTGATCTTGAGTATTCAATTAGGTTTCGCCATCATTCCATTGATACATTTTGTAAGTGATAAAAAAACAATGGGTAATTTTTCTATTAATACCATTACCAAAATTGCCGCCTGGGTAATTGCCGGTGTATTGGTTTTTTTAAATGCAAAAATGATCATCAATGAAGCATCCGGCATTTTTTTAACCGGTAGTTTTATTGCTAAAGGTGCTTTATCAATTACTGGTATATTATTTCTTGCCCTGCTCACTTACATTACTTTATTTCCTTTACTAAACACAAAGAAAAAGCCTGCATCTATCCAAATGCACGCCGATGTAAATGCCATCAAAGATTTGGTGATTCCCACATTTAAACGAATTGCAATCGCACTCGACTTTAGTGAAAATGATGAAAAATTACTTGCCTTTGCCTTAGGGCAGGGAAAAGAAAATACCCATTACATGCTAATGCACATTGTGGAAAGCGCTTCTGCAAAATTGCTGGGCAAAGAAAGTGATGATTACGAAACCAGGAAAGATAAAGAGCGTATGGATTTTTATGTAAACTATTTACAAAATCATGGCCACACGGCTGAAGGTTACCTGGGTTTTAGAAACAGGGCTAAAGAAATTGTTCGCCTCGTGAAAGAACTGCAGGCAGACATGCTGGTGGTTGGTGCACATGGCCACACCGGCTTAAAAGATTTTATTTATGGTGAAACAGTAAACAGTGTGCGGCACGAATTTAAGATTCCGGTGTTGGTGGTAAATGTTTAAGTTGAGCTTTTATAAACCTCATTAATAATTCTTTTAATAAAAAAAAGATAAGGTTTGCAAAAAATATTGTCCAGGCTAAGACGCTCTGTGGTACTTTAATGGCGTCGCACTCTTGTACATTTTATCTTGGTGGAACTTCAGCTTCCTAAACGAGTATTACTGTAAATATTGAAGGGTTTTTCTAACCCGGATAGTTGGATAAGCTACCTTGACCTACCCTTTAGACCAATCAAAATTTATCACCTTATCATTCAGCTTCCATTAGGATTGTAGTAAGCTATCCAACCAGTAATATGGGGCAGATTTTCAATGCAGTTGAACTGATCATTAGGCCTGTCATAGACACACCAGATATTTTGTTTTTGCAAGTGATCTGATCAGCAACTCACTTCTTACCTTATAAAGATCAGTTTGTTTTTATCCTATTTACTTTTGGCTTTATTTCTTAGGATCTCCCGGGTTTTGATGCCTGACTCTTTCAGGTCGTCCTTACTCCAATTGCCATAATCGGATGCTGTATTATTCAATACCGAGCAGGTTTCATTCTTATCCGAAACGGACCAGGTGATCCAGCTTAACTTTCTTGCGGTCATCCAATTGATCCATTTATTCCATTCTTCATAATTGATAGGGCCATCACCGGTAGCCTGCATGCCTGCTGACTCTGATATAAAAACGGGCAGCCCTTTTTCAATGGCAGCATCCGTTTTGTCACGCAGGCTTTGCTTGTGTGTACCTGCGTAAAAATGAACAGTGTACATTAAATTTTTAAACCCGGTTATGGGATCTTCGGCTGGTAAATTTACATCCTGGTCCCAATGCGGGGAGCCTACTAAAATGATATTGTTGCTATCAATTGCCCTGATGGTGGATATTAGTTCAGTAGAATAATTTTTTACCTCGGGCCAGGTCTCATAATCGGGCTCATTAAATAATTCATAAATAATATTTGGATGAGTTCCATACGTGGTAGCCATTTCCTTAAAAAATTGGTTGGCCTCTTTTAAATTAATATTATGGCTATGCCAGTCGATGATGACATAGATGCCATCAATTATAGCCTGGTCTACTACCATTTTAATCAGCTTTTTCTGGGTGGCTGAATCTTTCAAATAACCTTTATCAGGCTCTACCCCAAGTGCAGCCCTCACTACCGAACATTTCCAGTCTTTATACAACCATCTTACAGCGGAAGCGGTATAAAACCGTGGATGAAAACAACTCCAGCCAAAGCTCATCCCATTCAATACCACGGGCTGGTTGTCTTTATCAACCAATTGGGTTCCCTGCACTTTTAATTGTCCGTGTAATTTTACTGGCTGCGCAATGGAGCCATAAACAGCACTCATAAAAAATAAAGCGATTGCAATTTGTTTCATTAATATTGATTTAGTCATGATGTCTGCTATTTGATAAAATGCTTACAGGCAATTTTTAATAAAGCTATTGGATTACATCCGTAATTTAATACCTACCATTTCATTTTCTTTTTGATAAAACTTCTGTTGTTTGGATTCTTACGGGTTTGTTATCAATAACGATTTCCAGGTAATTATGATTCTTGCCCCATAACTCCACGTAGTTTACCAGCAGTTCGCAATAGGTGCCTTTGAGGTTTGTTTTGATATACACGCCCGGGCCCCAGAACCTCGGCTTTTTTACATCGCTGAAATCTATTGCACCTTTGGGTGACAGCGAATTTGGTGCATTATTTTCATCTACTTTACCAAGAAAACCGCCATGGATACTGGCTTTGGCATTGTGCATCCAGTAAGAAAGAAGGTGAGCTAACTATTGCTTTACTTCGTTTTGACATGCTGCAAGGCTCGTTTCAACAGTGCTGTCAATTGCTGTATGTTGCTGATTATTCATTATACTTATTTAACGAGTACTTCTTTTGAAACAAGCTCTTCAGCTTTTTATAAATAATTAACGTTGTTATTGATGAGGGCATAAACTTTTTGTGCAGATGCCCCAGAATTTAATCCATCTTCCGGAGTATTCATTACATAATCTATCAATTGATTTATGGTGGAAGTAGCCACATGCATCCGTGAATCTGATGAAGCATAATATATAAATACAGTTCCGTCAGCATCGGCTATCCATCCATTACAAAATACCACGTTGCTGACATCGCCAATGCCTTCTTCTCCTTCGGGTGCTAAAAAATAGCCACCGGGCTTATGTGTAACCCTGGTAATATCATTCAGGCCGGTCATAAACATATACAAGGTATAGCGAAGGCCAGCCGCTGTATTCCTAACGCCATGTGCAAGGTGTATCCATCCATGATTGGTTTTCATTGGCGCCGGTCCTAACCCATTTTTCATTTCATAAATGGTATGATATACCCTGGGGTCAATTACGGTTTCCTTTTCAACAACTGCTAGGGTAATATCTTTGGCCAGCCCAATACCAATTCCGCCACCTTCTCTTGCTTCTATAAAACTATCCTGGGGCCTTGTGTAAAATGCATATTGACCCTCTACAAATTCAGGATGTAACACTACATTCCTTTGCTGGGCGGAGGGAGTTTTTAAATCGGGGAGGCGCACCCATTGCAGCATATCTTTTGTTCTTGCAATACCACATTGTGCAATTGCCGCAGAGTGATTGCCGGCTGGTGCATTGGGGTCTTTTCTTTCAGTACAAAAAATTCCGTAGATCCATCCATCTTCATGCGCTATCAACCGCATATCATAAATATTGGTATCCGGCACATCCGTTTCAGGCATTAATACCGGGTAGTCCCAAAAAGTAAAATTATCAATTCCGTTTGCACTTTCTGCAACAGCAAAAAAAGATTTCCGGTCTGCCCCTTCCACCCGTGCCGCCATTAAATATTTATCCTGCCATTTAATAGCGCCGGCATTAAAAACAGCGTTGATGCCAAACCGTTCCATCAGGTATGGATTGGTCGCTTCATTAAAATCATACCTCCAGTTAAGCGGTATATGGGCAGCAGTAAGCACTGTATTTTCATACCTGTAATAAACACCGTTGGCATCCAAAAGTTTTTTATTTTTTAATATAAGTAAAGCATCTTGCGTTTGCTTAAGTTCTGCTAACCTGTTTTTAAATTGTTGGTGCATAAAGGTTTATTTGTTCAATATAGACGGTTAAAATATTGCATACTTTTCTAAAATTATCATCCGCCTTATAAATAAAAAATTAGTGATTTTAATTTGTTACACATACTAAAATGAGCTAAATTATTTACTGTATAATTTATTTTGCTTTGCCTTGTTTTCAAAAACCATTTTATCAAGCAAAGCAGTTTTTTTAAAATCTGCTGCAGATACTGGCCTTTGTAATGAATATAAAATTCCATTTCATTGTTGGGTTTCTGTCCCGCATTTCGCCAGGCCAATGCATAAGCAATGGCATGTTTGTCCAACGCCATATTCAACATTCCTGTCCACCATTCTGTATCGGTCTTAAGGAGGAAAAGATCACCTGTAACCAACTGTTATTCAGAGAAATTAAAACTTTATTCCTGCAAACAAAATTAACTGCATTGGTTATCCTTTTTTAATACTATCTTATCTGTTCGTTGATTTAATATCATACCAACTGTGAGATAATCATAAGTCTCTTCCCATTATTATAACTGTCACAAATGAAAAAATTATAAATTTATTCGTATTTACAATTAGTACTATTTTAATCATTATTTCATTAAATTCACATTTTGGCAATTCCAATACATACAAAATCTGCCATCAGCATGAATAAAAACATAGTTAGAGAAATAACCCCTTTAACACAGGGTGATTGCTTTACAATTTTTAGCAGGGTAAAAAAAGAGTTTAATTTCCCTTTGCATTACCATGACGAATTTGAATTGAACCTTGTAATAAATGCAAAGGGAGCAAAACGGATTGTGGGTGATCATATTGACCAAATTGATGAAATTGAGCTGGTGTTGATTGGTCCAAATTTATCGCATGTCTGGTTAACAGACCAATGCAAAAGCGATGAAATAAAAGAAGTAACCATCCAGTTTCACAAAGACCTGTTTGATGAAAAGCTGCTGCGCAGGAACCAGTTAAATTTTATCCGTAAAATGTTTGACCTCTCTGCTAAAGGTGTTTTATTTTCAAAAGAAACAGCCCAGGCTATTTACCCCCGCATTATATCCCTTCATCAAAAAAGTGGTTTTGATTCGGTGATGGCACTTATCAATATATTACATGATCTTTCCACAACACGGGATATAAAAACCTTATCTGAAACTACTTTTAACAATGATTTTAAATTCAACTATAACAGCCGCCGCTTAGAGAAAGCCTTTGATTACATGAACAAAAATTATGACAAACCTGTTACATTGGGCAATATCGCCAGGCTGGTAAATATGACGGAAGTATCGTTTAGCCGGTTTATTAAAAAACGTACCGGCATTACCTTTATTGATAGCTTAAATGAGATAAGGTTGGGACAGGCTTCCCGGATTCTAATTGATACCACTAACTCCATAGCCGAAGTCTCTTACAGTTGCGGCTTTAATAATATCTCTAATTTCAACCGCTTATTTAAAAAGAAAAAAGCCTGCACACCCAAAGAATTCAGGGAAAGTTTTTCGGGTACAAGAACCTTTTTTTAACCTACTTACTGTATAAAATTATTAACCGGGCTAAGAAGCAATGTGAAGCTTCATTGGCGACGCTCCATTCTACATCATTTTTCTGTGATACTTCAGCTTTCAAATTGTCCTAACTGCTGAGTACGGGTACTCAGTAAATTCAATTGCAAAAATTGTATAAACCTCCTTCTATTGGGCTAATTTTTTTTGGCAAAAATTGATAATGACAGTTCCAGGTTATCTGCTAAAACCATACTAGACCCACCTACTGTAAAATCACGCCGGTTAATTTTAAATGATCCTGCAAATAGATAGCCATTGTTTTGTGCAACCGCCGTAAATGGAAAGGAGATTTCTTTTGTAATTCCTTTAATGGTTAGTTTACCATGCATTAAAAACAGCCCGGGTTTTGTGGTGCTTATCGAAGAAGATGCAAAATTGATAAGTGGGTATTTGTCTGCATCAAAGTATTCTTCTTTTCGCAGGTGCTTATCTCTTGACTGGTTATTGGTGTTGACGCTGCCGGCATTAATACTTACAGCAAAGCTGGCCGCAATGCTATTGTCAGCATCAAACCTGATGTTACCTTTTAGACCGGTAAAACTGCCATCCGCAGTAAACCCAAAATTTTTAATAGCAAATTTTATTGATGACCCTTCATCAACAGGCAGATAATTTTGGGCATCAACTTTGGAGAACAAAAAAATAAAAACCAATAAAATTATAATTCGTCTCATGGTAATTTTTTTGAGGCTTAAAATTATTACAGCATTCAATTAATTCATTGCACAATACATAGCAATAATATGCCCACATTTTGGTATACAAAACAACCCGCCATAAATTTAAAATAGTTTACCTACTTTTTCCGGTTTTAATTTGGACCGGCAATAAAATTAAAAAGAAATATTTGTTATCTGCCAAAATAATTGTCATTCCATCTTTTTAGAACTGCAAGTTTTTTGACCACCTCTATATTTTAAAAAAAATAAAAATAAATTTGGATTAACTAAATATGTTAGTATATTTGTACTAATCAAATTAGTTGCACTATGTCACAAGCCGGAAAAAATCTTAAATACCTTCGCAAATTACGTGGTTGGACACAAGAAGAATTTGCGGTAAAATTACGCATCAAACGTTCTTTAATTGGCGCCTATGAAGAAGAACGGGCTGACCCCCGCTTAGAAGTGTTAGAAATAGCAGGCGATATTTTTAAACTTACTATGGATGAATTATTACTGAAAGACCTGAGCAACACCGGGAGTAATTATTTAGCCAAACGAAGGCAACAAAAAATGATGATGGCCGATAGGAACATTATTCATTTTGTGCCAGTGAAAGCCGCTGCAGGATATTTAGCCGGCTATGCAGACAGTGAGTTTATTGATGAACTAAATACGTTTACCTTACCCATGCTTGCCGGAGGAAATTACCGTGCTTTTGAAATTATCGGAGATAGTATGTTGCCAACGCCCAGTGGTAGTATTATTGTAGGGGAAAAAATTGATGCCGCAGAAGATGTAAAAAATGACCAGGCCTATATTGTAATAAGCCGGCATGAAGGGATTGTGTATAAAAGGGTCGTGAAAAATAATAAGGTTAAAAACAAACTCACCCTTGTAAGCGATAACCCTCAGTACCAGCCTTACCAGGTAAATACAGAAGATGTAGTAGAATTATGGCAGGCACAAATGGTGATTAGTAAAGTAAGCCAGCAACAAAGATGGGATATGAACTCTTTGGCCAGCATGGTAAACAATTTGCAAAGCCAGGTGAGTACGCTTAAGAAAAAATTGAATTAGAAGAAGCTTATTATTGTTGTACTGCACAAGGGTTAAAATGTTGAATCGTCATATTGTTGAATTGTTATTAACTGCATTCAGTTGGCTTAGTTTTTCTACCAACAATTTAACAATACCGCCATTTAACTTTAGCATTTTTCAATTTGCAAATTGACCACTTGCAGGGTATAACATAATACAAATCTTAGCTGCAACTTTTAGCAGTACACAATGATGAACCATTCAAATAAATTCAAGATATCGCCAGACTTCATATTGCCAAAATTTTCGACATTGGCTTTGTTCCCCTTTATATTATTGATATTGAGCGACTATATAAGAATGGGGTTTGACGAGTTGATGAACTATATCATAATCTTAGTTATTCTTGGTTTTTTGTTGTTGTGGCTATTTACAAGACCTAAGGATGTATTACAATGAGACTACCTTATATATTACAAAAGGAAAAGCAAATATCGAGGTTTCATTAAGCAATATTCAAACCATAGAATTTTCATTAATAGGAATTGGATTAAATCCATTTTCATACAAAATAAACTATTTAACTATCGAAGGTAAAAGAGCATCAGAAAGATTATTTCGGGGCGGAAATCTACATCAGAATTTTTCGACTTTGTAGAGAAGCAAAATCCGAGTGTTAAAATCACCCGTGGTCTTTTTGGTTAATTATACTGATTGATCAACCTTGTAAAGCTGCTGCCAACATTGGGCTTTATTTGTGGTTGCAGGTCACCACATCCTAAATTCATCTATAAAGAAAATGGAAAAATTAATTGTACAAAACAGTATTTTAATCAATGCAGATCTTAGCAAGGTTTGGGATGCTTTGGTAAATCCTGAACAAACAAAGCAATACATGTTTGGCTGCGAAACTGTATCCGATTTTAAAATTGGCAGCCCATTGCTTTGGCAGGCAAACTATGAAGGAAAAGAAATAGTTTTTGTAAAAGGCATCATTCTTGATATTGAACCAAACAGGCTTTTGAAATATACAGTTATTGATCCCAATGCATCCATGGCTGACATTCCTGTAAATTACCTGAATGTGACCTACGAATTGGAAGAGCAAAACGGGCAAACAAACTTAACCGTTTTTCAGGATGGCTTTGAAGGTGCTGCAGACGGAGATAAAAGATATAAAGACGTACAAAATAATGGAGAAGGGTGGAACCCAATTTTAGTTGCAATAAAAAAATTAGTTGAATCAAAATAATTGGGTCTCAATAAAAAAAATTAATTAACAATAAAATTTCATTGCTTGCATTGAAACTAAAAGGTGCAAAAGAAAAGAAGAACTTAAGAGTAAATTTTCATAATTTTCAAATTCAGATACATCACTTAACAATTAAAAAACACCATTATGATCAAGTTACAAATCATTGGCAACCTGGGTAAAGATTGCATTGTAAAAGAAGTAAACGGGCAAAACGTAATCAATTTCAGCGTAGTACATTCTGAGCGTTACAAAGACAAACAAGGTAACCAAAAAGAAAGGGCCACCTGGGTTGAATGTGCCTACTGGACAGACAAGACCGGCGTAGTCCCCTACCTTACAAAAGGCAAAACCATCTATGCAGAAGGGTACCCGGAAGCAGAAGCTTATATGAACAAAGAGAATCAGCCGGCAGCTACATTAAGGATGAGGGTGCAAACTATTCAACTGGTGGGTGGCGTTGGTGGAGAGGCTCCTGCAAATCACCAATCAAGTGGTGGCAGTAATTTCAATCAGGGTACACCCTCCTATGCCCCTGCTACAAACAATCCTATAGCGTCAGTAGCAGCCAGCACTGCATCGGATGCAGCAGACGATCTTCCTTTTTAAATTTGACAGAAATTATATCCATTATACAGCACCGCAAAATTTGCGCTGCTGTATTTTTTATTTTAAAATAGTCATAAAAATTAATTGCTTATGAATAAAAACGCCACATAGTAGGAGCGTCTTTATTTTATTGCAGATACAGGCATCAGATACTTTCTTCTGGTTTGGCAATAGTTAATTTTCTTGCAAACACAAGTAAATGAATGGCCGCAAATATGATAGATATATACATCAATGTCCTGTCACTATCAAAACCAACGGTGTATTGATGCAGCGTTCCTGCAATTAATAATAAAGCGCAAAGTCCCAATCCTACATATCTTGCCATCTTCATTCCTTTTCGGTTGGTTGACCCATTTCCTAAAGCACTATTTTTAACTCCATAAACAAGATAAATATCCAGACCAATCAACATCCAAACCAGTAACCGTATCCAGGTATCCATTGGCAAGAATACCATCATAAATAAACAGACACCAATACCTAAGATAGGCACTAATGGAACCAGTGGCGTTTTAAAAGATCTTGGCAGTTCAGGCATTTTTACACGCATTACCCAAACCCCTATACAGACCAGTATAAAAGCAAACAAGGTACCGATGCTGGTCATTTCGCCTACCACACGGGCGGGTACAAAAGCAGCAAATAAACTAACAAACAGCATGAACAATAAATTGCTTTTTGCAGGGGTTTGCGTTATTGGATTAACGGTAGAAAATATTTTTGGTATCAGCCCATCTTTACTCATACTATAAAACACCCTTGATTGCCCCATCAGCATTACCAAAATAACAGAAGAGTAACCTGCAAGAATGGCCACCAGGATGGCCCTGTTAAGCCATGGATAATCCTGTACAATAACGCCAGCAGCATTTAGTTTGCCCATATGTTCAATAGCCACCGCAACCGGTGCTATGCCGTCTTTACCAGCAAAGGTTTTATAATTGGTAACCCCAGTCATAACATGAGCAAAAAGTAAATACAATATGGTACAAATTGCCAAAGAACCCAATATGCCAATGGGCATATCTCTTTTGGGATTTTTTGCTTCCTGCGCTGCTGTGCTAACTGCATCAAAGCCGATGTAAGCAAAGAAAACGATTGCGGCCGCACGAATAATACCACTAAACCCGAAGTCTCCAAAATTGCCGGTATTATCAGGAATATAAGGGTGATAATTGTCATTATTAATATACTTCCATCCAAGAAAAATAAATACTACTACAACCGCTATTTTTAATCCGACAATTATGGCATTTACAAAGGCACTTTCTTTAGTGCCCTTCATCAATAATAAACTCATCAATATAATGATCGCTACTGCAGGGAGATTAATAATACCCCCATCCCATGGCCCTACGGTTAACTCATGTGGCAGGTAAACATTAAACCCTTCCAAAAATTTTACCAGGTACCGGCTCCAGCTAATGCCCACTGTAGCGGCACCTACCGCATATTCCAATACAAGGTCCCAACCAATTATCCATGCAATAAATTCTCCCATGGTGGCATACGAATAAGTGTAGGCACTTCCGGCTACAGGTATCATAGAAGCAAATTCTGCATAACATAAACCAGCAAACAGGCACCCAAGTGCAGCAACAATAAAAGAAATGGTAATAGCCGGGCCTGCATGATTTGCAGAAGCCATACCTGTAATGGAAAACAAGCCTGCACCTATTATTGCTCCAATTCCAAGAGCAGTTAAACCCCAGGCACTCAAGGTTCTTTTTAAGGTGTGATTGCCTGTTTCCTGGGCTTCATTCATTAAAGCCGCCATTGGTTTTCTGACAAATAAGCTCATATATCCTGGTAGTTTAGTAAATAATGTTTTGGAAAAATAACACTTAATTCTTAATTACGTAACGATATAAACATTTTAAATGCCAGCAGTTGATAACAAGTATTAAATATTATATTGCAACACTATTTTTTATTTATGGAAATGAAA
>JANYFT010000196.1 GCA_025359625.1 Ferruginibacter sp. | reverse complement strand
GAACGGATCATGCCTAATACCGTACCTAATAATCCCAACAAAGTGGCAACAGATGCGATAGTTGATAAGAACACCAGGTTCTTTTCAAGCATTGGTAATTCAAGTGCCGTAGCTTCTTCAACTTCTTTTTGAATGGCCATTACTTTTTGATCAGTTGAAAGTTCAGTGTTACTGATCATATCTTTATAACGGTGAAGCCCTGCTTTCATAACATTGCCAACAGATCCCTTTTGTTTGTCACACTCGGCAGTAGCTGCGTCTAAATTTTTATTGGCAAGATGATATTGCACTTTGCGGATAAAATCTGCATTGCTGCCAGTACCGGTTGCTTTAGAAATGGTCATAAACCTTTCAATGATAAAAGTAAGCACTGTTAAAAAACAACCGATAAGGATTGGTACAATAATACCACCGGAATACATATTATACAATGAATTTTTAGCACCTTCGTGACTTGGCCAAAACCAGCCTGTTCCGGGGCGATTAAAATGTGATGAATTACCCAGGATAACTCTCCAAATAAAATAACCTGCGAGGACGCATACTAACGGGGCAACCCATGAAATAGAATTACCAGCTTTTTTTGCCTGTACTGAAGTTGATGGTTTTACGGTTGCAGTTGATTTTGTTTCTGCCATGACGTTCAATTTTTAGTGAGTTTAGTGTAAATGTTGTTTGCTTAAAATTTGGTATTACAATGCTATGAAAAAAATGGGTTCCAGCAATCAAATATTTTTTAGAAATATTTTTTTGGCGAAGCACAAGTTAATAAAATAATTGAATGAAACAACCCGGATGGAAAATTATTATAAGTTTTTATAAAGAAGATACACAAGCTTGCGATTTTTGTAGTTTGCCCGGCCTGTATTGATGTAAAATTAACTATTTATTCATAGCGCAAAGCCACAATAGGATCAAGCTTTGCAGCTTTATAAGCAGGGTACAAACCAGCGAGTAAACCAACAAGTGAGCATACCAATACTCCTGTGAGGACCCATACCCAGGGAATTACAAAACCAGTCTTTAATAAAACGGCAACAATATTTCCAAATAATATACCGGCTATAATTCCAACAAATGCCCCCATAAGGCTTATCAATATTGATTCCCACAAAAACTGGGCTCTTACTTCTGCTGCTTTACCGCCTAATGATTTTATTAAACCAATTTCTTTTGTTCTTTCATTAACAGCAACCAGCATAATGTTCATTAATCCAATAGCTGCACCTATAAGGGTTATTAGCGCAATCGCCATGGTGGCATATTGCAAAAATCCCAGGTTCTTCATTAGTGATTGTGCAATGCTGTCACTTTTGTCTACATAAAAATTATCTTCTTCTTTTACATCCAGTTTACGAACTGGCCTAAAGACTCCTTTTGCTTCACCAATGGCTACATCCATCATTTTAAGATCAGTTACCATTACAGCAATATTATAAGATTGCCCTGTTGAGCCATAAATGCGGCGAATGGTATTGTATGTTGTAATTACCACCTTATCTGCATTCATAAAGGCACTGCTTCCTTTATCTTTTAAAATTCCGATTATCCTGAATTTATTCCCCGCTACTGTGATAATTTTATCCAGGGCACGTTCTGTATTATCGCCCACTAATTTCTGTGCAATTACATTACCTATTACACAAACAGTTCTTCCTGATTCAACATCTGTTTCATTAAAATTTCTGCCATAAGATAACTCATAACCGTTTAAGTGTAAGTAGTTTTCATCGCCACCGGTAACCCTTATATCGGGATTGGTTTTTTTTGTTTCTGTACTTACAATTATTCCATTTGGGCCTGATAAGGCAATACCAACACTTGCAGTAAAACTGTAGCGCTGTTTAAATGCCCTTGCTTCTTCCAAAGTAATAAGCTTCCCTTCGCTTGATGCCCTTATTACTGCATTTCGGTTTTTTTTCTTTGTTTCGCCTCTGTTTGGGCCACCACCAAAATGCACATTTCTTTCTTTAAAGCGTATACTAAATGCATTAGCGCCCATTGTTGAGAAACTTTGGGTGAGACTTTGGTTAACTGCCTCCACAGCAGTAATAATAGCTATCAGGGCCATTATACCCAATGCTATAATAATTACTGTAATAGCTGTTCGAAGGCGGTTACTTTTAATTGTTTGATAAGATAACGCAATAGAATCCCCTGTTTTCATGCCGTAAATATTCGGCTTAAAGTTAATCCTGAAAAACTATAAGCACATTAAAAAGTTTATAAACGGTAATTAATAATAACTAAGCTGATGAGTGACTTTCAGGAACCGAACCACAGGCTTTACCGATTTATCAAATAAAAAATTTTACATCCGAAGCAGTAAGCCTTTCTAATAATGTAACCAGTCCGTAATAATGGTGGGAAATATTCCTAATACAATAATCAGTGTTGCTGTTATTACGAGTAAAATTTTGAAAGCGGGGGTTACATCCCAGTCCTGGTTAACTGTTGAGTTATTTTCTTTAAAATAAATAGCCTGTATTACCTTAAAGTAATAATAGGCACTAATAGCAGCACACAGTACAGCAAATATCACCAGCCAGTTTTGATGCCCATCTTTAACGGCGGCTATCAGCATATATAACTTTGCCTGAAAGCCTGCGGTTAACGGAATACCTGTTAATGACAATAAAAATACAGTAGCAGTAAAAGCCAACAGGGGTTGCTGTTTTGCTAACCCGTTAAACCCATCAATAGTGTAGTCATTCATCTTGATAAGAATGGCAAAAAGGCCGATGGTAGCAAGGCTATAAGCAGCAGTATATAAAATAATACCTTCTTTGGCAAATTCATTTAATGCAAATATTGCCAGGAGCATAAATCCCGCCTGGGCAATACTGGAGTATGCCAGCATGCGTTTTACACTTTGTTGAAATACGGCTGAAAGGTTACCGATCAATAGTGTTGCTGCCGTAACAACAGCTATCAACATTTGCCATTGCTGCTGTGCGTTACCAAAAGAATATTCAAATAAACGTATAAAGGCAATAAAGCCTGCGGCTTTTACAATGGTTGCCATAAAAGAAGTGAAAACAGTTGGTGCTCCATCATACACATCCGGCGCCCAGAAATGAAAGGGAGCAGCAGAAACTTTGAACAACATAGCTATCAGCAGTAATACAAGACCAATGGCAATCATCACAGGCATTTTACCTTCACCGATATTGATGTTACTGATATAAAATGAAGGAGTGCCTGCACTACCACCGTATAAAAAAGCAATCCCCATTAACAGGATACCTGTGGAAAATGCGCCCATCAAAAAATATTTTAAGGCAGCTTCATTACTTTTTAAATTACGCTTATCGCTTCCCGTAAGAATATAAAGAGGGATAGACAATATTTCAATTCCTAAAAATAAAGTTAGTAAGGTATTAAAAGTAGCAACGATAGTTACACCACATAAAACAAAAAATATAAGGGCAAAATACTCCGATACATTGTTTCCAACTTTTTCTATATCTCTTCCGTTTAACAAAAAAAGTAATAAAGTACAAAGCAACACAACAGTAATAAAGGTTAAATTAAAACTGTTAAATGAAAGCATGTCTTTTATATTAACATCAATAAAAGGGTGCTGCTTTATAAGTTCACAAACATTTGCAATAATAGCTAATATTAAGCCTGTAATGGCCCAGTACTTTGGCTTGCTTTTTTGTTTAAAAAAAACACCTCCAAACATCATCACAATACCCCAGACTGCTGTTATTATTATTGCGTTCATACCCCTGTCCCCTAAAGGGGAATTATTTTTAGTTACTTAAATCTTGTTATTATCTCTGCTACGGTATCTTTTGTAAGATCAAATAATGGTTGCGGATAAATGCCTGTTAAGAATATGGCAACCACCACAATGCTTAATGCTATTTGTTCATTCACAGAAATTTCTTTCATAGTTGCCGTGAGTGAATTGGACGGGCCATAAAATACTTTCTGCACCATATTTAAAGTATATACTGCAGCGAGGATGATACTAACCAACGCAACAACAGCAAAACAAATACTAAATTGAAATAAACCACTAAACATCATAAACTCACCGACAAACGCATTGGTTAATGGCAAAGCAATATTTGCAAAAGCTATCACTACTAACATGATGGTTAATGTGGGCGCTTTGTGCGCTACCCCACCCAATTGAGATATTTTGCGAACACCTAATTGTTTTTCTATCAATTCAATCACTATCCACAAGCCGATGATATTAATGCCATGATTGAACATTTGTATCATTACGCCCTCTAACCCAATTTGTTTTGTGGTGAAAATTGTAGCGCACATTAAGCCTATATGTGCGATGGAGGAGTAAGCGACGAGGCGTTTTAAATCATCCTGCCTGATGGCTAACAGGCTGGCATACACGATACCTGTTACAGATAATATAATAACTATTGTATCGAATTTTGCAACGGCCAGTGGAAACATAGGTAACAACCAGCGGATCACTCCTAATAACCCCATCTTTACCATTACACCACTCAACACCATGGTTACTGCCGATGGCGATTGTTCGTAGGTATCAGGCTGCCAGGTATGAAAAGGAAACACCGGCATCTTAACGGCAAAGGCAATAAAAAATAACCAGAACAACCAGTTTTGTTCTGGTGCTGAAAGCGTTACTGCATAAAAATAACTCATTGAAAAACTATGTTCGGATATCAATAAGCCAGCCTTATCATGAATGGCTGTTGTATGCAGATACATATAGATAATGCCTACAAGCATTAATAACGATCCTGTAAATGTATAGATGAAGAATTTAAAAGTTGCCTGTATCCTTTTTTCTCCGCCCCAGCGGCTACACAAAAAGTAAACAGGAATGATGGCCAGCTCCCAAAAAAAATAAAAGATCAGTGCATCTGTTGCTACAAAAACCCCCATTAAACCAGCCTGTGTCAACAATAACAGTCCGTAAAATAAAGGAGCATTTTTATATTGATTTTTGTAGGTCGCTACAAAAATTATTGGAAAAGAAATAGCAGTAAGCAGCGTAAGTATTCTTCCCATACCATCTAATGAAACAGAAAAACTGGCCCCGATATGTTTAAGCCATTCATAATTAAAATCTAAGCCACTTAATGTTTTGTTATTGGCATAGTATAAACTTAGCAACGAGACAATTAAAGTAATGATGGAAGAAAATAAAGCCCATGATTTAACAGCCGCATCCTTTTTAAACAAGAAGGTAATGAGCCCCGCCAGCAGCGGAAAAAAAATTAATACATGTGGAAATGTTACCGAAATATTTTGATCCATATCTTCTGATTACAAAAACAATTGAATGATAAATAAAATTAAAATAGCCACTACCATCATCAACATATAAGCACTTACCTGGCCCGTTTGTAATAACCGTATTTGGCGGCTGCCATAATTAACCGCCTTACCAACACCATTCACAAAACCGTCAATCCCCTTTTTCTCCACCACATTACTAAAAAACCCTGCAATAGATTGAATTGGTTTTACAACAATGGCATTGTAAAATTCATCTACGTACCACTTGTTGCTGATTACTTTTGCAAAACCAGTTTCTTCTTCGATTGATTTTTCGTATTTGCTGAACTTGTTCCAGGCATATAACAAAGCTATCAAAGCTCCTGCAACAGACACTGCCATCAGCGCATATTCTGTTGTTTGAGATAGTGCATGTTTTTCGTTAAGGGATGTTACTAATGTATTGCTTTGTGCAAAAATTGGTTCAAGAAATGCTTCTAAACGATGACCGCCATGCATGAACACTTCCGGTATTCCAATCCATCCTCCCACAACAGCCAGTATCGCTAAAATAATTAATGGAATAGTGATAGCTGAAGGGCTTTCATGTAGATGATGTTCCTGGTCATGTGTACCACGAAACTTTCCAAGGAAGGTCAACCCATACAAACGGAACATATAAAAAGCTGTCATGAATGCAGTAAGTACACCCACGCCCCAATAAACAGGATTTTTTTCAAATGCTGCCGCCAATATTTCATCTTTAGAAAAGAAACCGGAGAAAGGTGGCATACCTGCAATTGCGAGACATCCTAATAAAAAAGTGATATGGGTGATGCTCATATATTTTTTTAAGCCACCCATATTCCGCATATCCTGTTCTCCACCCATCGCATGAATTACACTACCTGCACCAAGGAATAACAAAGCCTTAAAGAAGGCATGCGTCATTACATGGAATACAGCACCTGTGTAAGCGCCTACGCCTAATCCAAGAAACATATATCCTAACTGGCTAACAGTTGAGTAAGCCAAAACCTTTTTAATATCATTTTGTTTTAGTGCAATGGTGGCAGCAACAACGGCTGTTGCCAAACCAATAACAGCAACCACTGATTGCGTTAGCGGTGCCATGGTGAATAATATATTGCTGCGTGCAATCATGTAAATGCCTGCGGTTACCATGGTGGCAGCGTGTATCAACGCACTCACGGGTGTGGGTCCCGCCATCGCATCCGGCAACCAGGTATATAAAGGTATCTGTGCACTTTTACCAGTGGCCCCTAAAAATAATAACAAGGTAATGCCGGTTATATCAAACGAAGATAATTTGGAAACCTGATCAAATACATCATGATAATTGGTTGTTCCCAATTTGGCAATCAACCAAAATACGGCCAGCAAAAATCCGAAATCACCAATGCGGTTCATGATGAAAGCTTTCTTTGCTGCATCATTATTGTTATTATCTTTAAACCAAAAACCAATCAGTAAATAAGAACACAGTCCTACACCCTCCCATCCAATAAACATGATAATATAATTCCCTCCCATAACCAATAGCAGCATGGAAAAAACAAACAGGTTCAGGTAAGCAAAATATTTGGCGAAGTCTTTGGATTCTTCTTCATGCATGTAGGAAGTGGAATACACATGAATTAAAAACCCTACGCCGGTAATAATCAATAAAAAAAGAGAAGACAGTTGATCTATTTGAAAATCGAACCCTACTTTTAATGAGCCGGTATTAATAAAATCAAAATAATGTGCTACATGCGAATTGCCATTTTTTACCTGGAAGAATACAAAAATGCTTATTAAAAAAGATGCTAAAATTACACCGCTCCCGATAATACCAGTGAGTGATTTTGATAATTGCTTTCTTCCCAAGCCATTAATTAAAAAACCAATCAATGGTAAAAAAGGTATCAGCCAAACTATTTGTAAAGTATTACTCATAAGCCACCCTTATCCCCTAAAGGAGAATTTTTAGCTACATCTGATTAAGTTGTAGTGGTTTTATTAAATAAAAAATATTCATTTAAATTCTTTTGCCTTACTCTCCGCCGCTGCGGAGATGGGGGCGGCACTAATTCTTCAACCTGTTCAAAAAATTAACATCTACTGAATGTGTGTTACGATACATCATTACAATGATAGCAAGCCCCACACTCACTTCTGCTGCTGCTACTATCATGATAAAGAAAACAAAAATTTGTGCATCGCTTCCCGCTGTTGCAATATTAGATGTAGCCGTATGCAATTTTGAAAATGCTACCAGTAATAAATTGGCTGCATTCAACATTAGTTCAATACACATAAAAATAATGATGGCATTGCGGCGTGTCAATACACCTATCACTCCTATGGTAAACAATGCTAAAGCTAAAAAAATGTAATAATTTATCGGCATACGCTATTTATAACTTTACTAAAAATTAAAATCAATGTTATGCTTCCTTTTTAGAAATAACCACCGCACCAATCATGGCACTCAAAAACAAAACACTGCTTATCTCAAAAGGAAATACATAATCTGTAAACAATAACTTGCCAAGGTTTTCAATCAATCCTGCACTACCACTATTTGTTTCTACCATTTGACCCGTCACTGTGGTTTGCTTTATTGCCGCAACCAATACCAGCAATAAACTTGCACCGGCAATTGTTCTACCATACAAAATATATTTATTCTTTTGCGGAGGTGCCGATTCCGCATTTAAATTCATCAACATCACAACAAATAAAAACAATACCATAATAGCGCCTGCATACACAATGATATTTACAATGGCTAAAAACTGCGCATTCAATAAAATGTAATGACCGGATATGGCAAAAAAAGTAATGATCAAAAATAAGATACTGTGCACCGGGCTTTTACTGGCTACCACCATAATGGCACTGCCTAAGGCCAGCACACTTAAAACCCAAAATAAAATTTCTGTAACATTCATTCTTTAAAATTATCCATTTTACAAACTATTTAATTGCCACCCTTCCACCCTTTGCTTTGGCATAGGCTTCCGGTTCGGTAACCGGGTTGGGTATCAACAAATCTTCTTTACCATAAATAAACCCTTTGCGCTGAAAGTTGGCCGGGGCAAAGGTTTCGCTCAAATAAATGGCATCCTTTGGACAAGCCTCTTCACACAACCCACAAAAAATACAACGCAACATATTGATCTCGTATTTAGCGGCATATTTTTCTTCCCGGTATAAATTTTCTTCTCCAACTTTTCTTTCAGCAGCTTCCATAGTGATGGCTTCGGCCGGACAAGCTACCGCACATAAACCACAAGCAGTGCAATTTTCCCTCCCTTCTTCATCCCTGTTTAAAATATGTAAACCCCTGAACACCGGACTGAACGGACGTGTTACCTCAGGATAACTGATAGTTGGTGCCTTTTTAAACATGTGGCCAAAAGTAATAGCCATGCCTTTAAAAATAGCAGGCAGGTAAGCCCTCTCCAATAAAGTCATTGGCCTTCTATCTACTTGTTTAGCCCTGTTAGTTAATGCTTGCATAGATATTTTGAATTTTAGCAACCCAAAAGTTGCGCAAATATATTTTTATTGTTTAGAAGTACATCGATATTTTATTGTAAAGCTAAAATAGCCGCACCTGTTACCAGCATATTGAATAAAGCTAATGGTATTAAAACCTTCCAACCCAAATTCATCAACTGGTCATACCGGAAACGTGGTATTGTCCACCTGACCCACATAAAGAAAAACACAAAGAAAAAGGCTTTAAATAAAAACATGAAAATATGTGCTACTGCCATCCAGTTTTGTCCTATTTTTTCTACCATATGCGCATCATTTAAAAATGGAATATCGTAGCCTCCAAAAAACAAGCTTACCATTACCGCACTGCTGATGAACATGTTGATGTATTCTGCAAATAAATAAAAGCCCAGTTTCATGGAAGAGTATTCGGTGTGGTATCCACCAATCAATTCATTCTCAGCTTCCGGTAAATCAAAGGGTGTACGGTTACATTCTGCAAATACACAGATCAGGAAAATTAAAAACCCTAAAGGTTGTTTTACTACATTCCAAATACCATCCATCTGGCCTGCCACCATTCCTCTCAGGCTAAGCGTTCCCGTTACCATCAGCAATGCAATCAAAGCAATACCCATGGCCAGTTCGTAACTGATAATTTGCGATGCCGCCCTTAAACCACCCATTAAAGAAAACTTATTGTTGCTTGCCCAGCTACCGATCATGATACCATACACACCCATACTCACCACACCAAAAACATATAAGATACCGATGTTGATATCAGCGATCTGCAAATGAATTTCCCGGCCAAATAAGGTCACCGTATCGCCCCAGGGGATAACTGCACTTGTCATCATAGCCGTTAACATCGCTAAACTTGGACCCAGAATAAATAAAAATTTCGACGAAAAATTTGGGATGATCTCTTCCTTAAAAAACAATTTCAATCCATCGGCCAACGGCTGAAAAATACCACCAGGGCCAGCACGGTTAGGTCCGATCCTGTCCTGCATAACCGCTGCCACTTTGCGTTCTGCAAAAGTAGCGTACATGGCAATTACCAATGATGACATGACCACTACAATAATTAAAACCAGTTTCTCAATAATTAAAGGCAAATCAATTAGTAAAAACATATTTATTCTGATATAAGTTAATTATTTAAGCAAACACTAATCTACCCTTTGGTTGGGGTATATACCATTTTTCTTTTTTCGCAATTGCTAACCATTCTTTCGCCACTATTTTAACTTCCTTTAATGCTTCATCATGCGATTCCCCATGTGCTATGCAACCTTTTAATTCTGGTATTTCAGCAATGAAAGAATTATCTGCTTCACTCCAAAAAATTATTATCTCCTACTTATTCATCAGCAATTATTTTATTTAATATAAAAAATTCCCACACCAGCTTTACCTGGTAGGGCTTTGCTTTATTATCTTTTGTTTTTTGAAGATTGATGATACCTTCAATGTTATTTTTTGTAAAGATCCTGTGACTTCCCCCGGTCCTTCTTTCTACAAAGCCATTTCGCAATAATATATTTATCAAATCTTCGAAGTCAAAATTATTGTCTGCATTACCGGATAGCAATTTCAACAATATTTTTCCTTTTTACTCATTGCTTATAAAATATTGCTTTGTTTCAGTTGACATTATAAGGGTTTCATATTTTATCAAAAGTATCCGAATGTGCCGGGCCATTAATTTCACTTAAATGAACATTCGGTTTGTTAACTTCACTTTCATCATGAATATCCATCAACAACCTCGGGCTTCTTCCTCCCATCACTTCTTTCACGGTTTCTTTTGGTATAACTAATCCTTCATATTTTCCCTGCGAAATTACAGAATGGCGGCTAATCTTTGTAACGCCTTCTATTACCCAGTCACTTGTCTTCTTTTTATTAAAACGGCAGGTATTGCAAATCCATCCTGGCTTCCCATCATAGCTTTGCACTTCGCCCCACTGGTCTTTACGTGCTGTAACCCTAAACACTTCATCGCCCCTTAACCATAAGGTTGTTTTACCGCAACAGTTAGGTGTTTCGCAATTGCGGTGGGCATCTACCGGCTTGGTAAACCAAACCCTATTTTTAAAACGAAATGTTTTATCAGTTAATGCTCCTACCGGGCAAACATCAATCATGTTGCCACTAAAATCATTATCAATTGCTTTGGAAATATAGGTAGATATTTCTGCATGTTCGCCCCTGTCTAAAATACCATGTACACGTTTATCTGTCAACTGATCTGCCACGTAAGTGCAACGGTAACAAAGAATGCAACGGGTCATGTGCAACTGTATGTACGGGCCAATATCTTCTTTCTCAAAAGTGCGTCTCTTAAATTCATAACGGGTGCCTTCTTTGCCATGTTCATAACCGAGATCCTGCAAATGACATTCACCGGCCTGGTCGCAAATGGGGCAATCCAGCGGATGATTTAATAATAAAAATTCAACCACTCCTGCCCTTGCATCTTTTACTTTATCGCTGGTAATATTTTTTACGATCATGCCATCCATTACGGTGGTGCGGCAACTGGCCACCAGTTTTGGCATTGGCCTGGGGTCTGCTGTTGAGCCTGCGGCTACCTCCACCAAACAAGTACGGCATTTACCGCCACTGCCCTGTAACTTGCTGTAGTAACACATTGCAGGCGGTGTAACATCGCCGCCAATAGTACGGGCAGCGTTTAATATTGTTGTACCCGGCTTAACTTCGATAGTGATATTATCGATGGTAATTTTAAAATTTGCCGGTGGTGCAGGTTTTATTTCGTCAGCCATTTATTAATTCATTTATATCAACTTGATAATTTTTTTCTTTTAACAACCTAATCCAGTTTTTTAGTTTTTTAACACTTCTATTTTCATTCTTGCTGTTGATCTCATTAAACAGTGTTTGCAATTTTGGATTATTCAATCTGGAGATTGACTTAGTAAAGTATTTAATCCCTTCTAAAGTATTCTCTCCAAAATCACTCATATCAATCTTTTCCTCGTCACAAATTTCGTTGATCCACTGCTCTAATGCTGGGCAAATTTGAACCACAAAATGATGTTTTGATTCTTCCTTATGTCTCCATAAAATTAAAGCACCTTTCCCTTTTAGTTCATCTATTATTTTAAACTGTTCTAAATATCTTATTTGTTTTTTATCCTTATCAATTATACCAACCGCAAAACTATTCAATCTTTTCATCGTTGCCTCTACCTTAAAACAACTATGCTGGTGATTATATCCTTTTTTTGTTGGCACCAATGTTTCAATCAGTAAAGTATCTGCAAAGCATTCAGGAATTATTGACTTGTCCATGCTTGAGATAACTTTCTATGTTAAAAAATAAATCAACCCCGTACTGTCTTATCTCACTTAAGTCATCACTACTTAAATAATGAATGATTGTTTCTCCATTTTTATAATCTACCAAATAAACAGACAAATCATCGCCTGCTTCTAAAATTAATTCATCCAGTACGTAAGGACTATGTGTTGATAAAAAAAACTGGTTTGTTTTATCTAATAAAATATCTGTTGTTAGTTTTTTGATATAGGGAGGAAACATGTGAGCTTCTGGTTCTTCTAAGATTAAAACTGAATCATGGTTTGATTGAATAGCAGCTTTGTAAAAAAACAATCTTTGTAAAGTATCCGCCAATAAAGAATAAGAAAGTTGGAAAATACTATCCTCGCTAATCTCTTTAATAAGTCTTAAAGAATTTGAAACCTTATCAACTAAAAGCTTAATTCCATAATCATTTAATAGTAAGTTAAAATCTTTTCGAAGATTTATGCTATCGCCAACAATTAAAAATAAATTGTTTCCAAATGGAGATTGCAAATGTTTGCGTGTATAAATATCCTTTCCAACATAATTCAAGCTAAATTGATACTTAAAAATATCCATTTCAACTGGAGAAGGCACATAGGCAATCCCAGATATATCAACATTAGAACCATAAGAAGATGTATAGAACTCTATATTTTCTTCATTACCATACTTTATGTTTACAGTAGTATGAGTATTATAAGATATTTTAGCTGGTTCCCTTACGTTGGCTTCAAAAAATAATTCTGCAACATTCTCATACCTACATAAATCATGAAATGAACCTTTGTTAGATTTGCAAAATTGGATCGCAGATATCGCCTCCAAAATATTACTCTTCCCTACATTCGGATAACCAATAAAAATATTAACCCGCTTACAGCCTTCAATTTTTTGATGGCGTATCGATTTAAAATTTTTTATTTCTATGTTATCTATAAAATTCATTCTTACGTTTCAAATTATAAAATCCCTCAGGTCCTCCTTTAGGGGGATAGGGGCTAAGCTGTAACTGGTACGTGTATCGGATCTGCATAATGCCTTAACCCGAAATTTTCTGTCAAACATTTTTCAGGATTCAGCACATGCCATTCAAACTCATCTCTAAAATGACGGATAGCTGCTGCTATCGGCCATGCTGCGGCATCTCCCAACGGGCAAATAGTATTTCCTTCTATCTTCCGTTGAATATCCCACAACAAATCTATGTCCTTCATTTCACCTTTGCCATTTTCAATTTTCTTCAGTATCCTTTCCATCCAGCCGGTCCCTTCCCTGCAGGGGCTGCATTGTCCGCAACTTTCATGGTGATAGAACCTTGCTAACGTCATGGTATTTCTTACTACACACTGGTCTTCA
>JANYFT010000221.1 GCA_025359625.1 Ferruginibacter sp. | reverse complement strand
AATGGTAAAATCGGTTACTCAAAACGGGCAGCTATTTACAATTGATGCCATTGATAACTTTTTTGATTTTGGCGAAGTGGAATGGCTGTTATAAAAAAAGGGTTGTTAGCTAACAACCCTTTTTTAATTTGAAGTAATGTCTATTTATTTATAGAGGTAATTTAATCCTGTAATATCGTCTGAATTAAAAGTACGGTTACCACCATTGGAGCAGGCCAGCATCCAGGAGCCATCTGCATTTGTAGCATCAAACGGTGTTCCAGGAATTAAAATAGCACCAATTGTTGAGGCACCTTCGTTGCTTACACTACCACCACAACTAATAGCCCTGTTAAAATAATCAGTATGCCTCATTCCGATGCAATGGCCTAATTCATGTTGTATAACACTGCCTACATAATTAACATCAGGGTTGGTGCCATACGCCTGTGCATTGGTATTCATTTTAACTGTATTGTATGGGGCTCCACCTGATGTTGGAAAACCAGATGAACCCAAAGTGATATAACCTCCTCTTGCCTTTTGATTAAAACCAAGAATGGTGATGTCCGGTGTGCCGGTAGTTATTCTTTCAAAAGTTATTTTTAAACCCAAATTATTGTAACGGGCAATAGCAAGGTCTGTTCCTTGTACAAAAGCAGTTCCCAAATTACTTACTAAAATTTTAAATGATCTTCCTATTGGAGTAACCAGATTGGTAGTTCGGTATTGTTCTTCAGTACCAACTCTTAATAACAATTGATTTGGTGTGCTGTTTAACAGTGCTTCAGTTAAATTAATATCACCTTCTACCAAATAACCATCTTCTGTTTTTTGAACATTGGCTGTACCAAAACCAAGCTTGGCAATTTTAGCTTTTGTTTCTGCAGAGATAACATCAGTATTAGCATCCGCAGAAGAAGTTTTTTTACAGGAACTTATGATTACTGCGATAAGTGACACGAGCATAAGGTTGAGCAAGATTTTCTTCATAAAAAGTTTTTAAAATGTAGAATTGAGATGTAGATTAAAATTGAATCAAAAATTAGTTAAAATTTCTGAATGCAATTGGAAATTAGACTTTTTTTTGTACACGTTATTTATTGTACTAATATTTTAAAAACGGCTGATTCATTTGTTTCGGGATTTGTAACTGTTATAAAATAAATTCCCTTTGAAAAATTAATAGGGATTTTTACAGATGTTGAACTTACCTGTTTATTAAAAACTATGCGCCCTAACACATCTGAAATTTTTATCACCTGGTTTAATAATTCATTCAGTTGTATTGTTACATTACCGCCTTGTTTAACGGGGTTAGGAAAAATAACAATGCCTGAATTACTAAAATAAAAAACACTGGTGGTGTAACTGTAAATGATCCTGCCATCCATCAATTCAATGCGGACCCTGTATGTATTAATACCCTTTTGTAAGTTGTTATCTGTTACTGCATAATTTAAACCGGCAATAGTATTTATTTCCTTAAAAGAAACAAAATTTCCCTGCTGCAATTTTTCAAATACAATCTTTTTTATAAAATAAATTGTTCCTGATTGTAATTGGATGTTAGCTGTATTATCATTTTGCAGGTCTGCTAAAAAATTATTGATATAACAGTCAACCCCCTGCTCAGTGTAATTCGCCGTATAACTTTTAACGCCCTCTCTGCTATTGATAATGGGTGCAACAGCAAAATAAAGAAAAGGGAAATTGCTTTTATTAAAAACAAATTGTGTGTCGCTTACAGTAGCAACGGGCTGCATGTATTTGCCCTGCAAACTAAATAGGCGGTAGCTGTTAATGCCGAGTAATTTATTCCAGTACCAAAGCACGGAGTCTGTACAATTAAACCCAACTTTAAAATTTAATTTTTTACTGATGGTAAATGTATCGGTCAAAAAATCCTGTGTCCCTATCTGCATCTTCAGCATCGCCAGGGCATTCGTATCAGGGGCATTCCAGTAAAAATATTTTTTGTTGAGGTTAATTAAAGAGTCAATAAGTTGCCAGGTATTTCCATTGTCGATACTAAACAATAGCTTGGCAGTGGCGGCATTAATGTTTGTATTCCACCTGATAATATTTGCAACTCCGGGAAAAATATTATCTGTTGTCGCAGGAAAATCCCATAAAAAATTATTTATCGTATCAAGTTGATAGGCTATGTAAAAAGATTGCGCTGTACTGCTTACACTAAAACCATTTACAATAATTTTATAATTTCCGGCAACAGGATTATCCAATGTAATTTGTTCTTCATTATTAAGACTGTCCCTTTTACGCACAGGCAGCGCTGATAAAGAATCCGCATTGGCAAAACTATTCAGCACCCAGGGTTTCCACAACTGATTTGCGGCAGGTAACAGCACTTCCATATCCAGATCATTTACCAAAGCCTTATAAGCATTTGCCGTGGCCGGCACATCATTCCACACCAATGTAAATTTCGCTTTGCTGATGTTAGCAGGGATATTTAATGAAAATTCCCTGCTTGAATTATTTGACACCGAAGCAGAAAAATATTTTGAGTTAAGTAAATTTTCTGTTGCCTTTAACGCATTCAAATTTCCAAACCCGGAAGCATAGTCTATGCCCGCAGGCCTCACATCATCGGCACTGTTTATGAGTATCGCTTTTATTAAAGCAGCAGGTGGCAGCTTGCCATTGTTGCCATTTTTATACACCTGTTGTAAAATGGCTGCAGTACCCGAAACCAATGCAGCAGCGCCAGAACTGCCATCTTCGCCATACGCAACCAATTCGGGTTTTACCCTGCCATCAAATGCAGGGCCACGGGAACTTGCATTGGCCACAACTGCAAAAGAATCTACTGCACCAACTGTGATAATATTTTTTGCCATCTTAAAACTTCCGGTAAGGTTTGCATGGTTAGCTATGCCGGCATAATTGCCCGATGGCGCCGGTAAATTACCAGCATTGCCGGCAGAAAAAACAAATAACACCGCATCGTTTTGTATAGCACTGGCATCATAAGCAGCAGCATCTGCACCATAAAAATTTTCGATGCCTACACCATAAGAATGATTCTGTACCGAAATATGGTTTTGCTGATAATTGGCATCCCCATCGGGCAGCAGGTTATTAAAGCTGGAGGAAGTTATTGTTGCCGCACTTGCCACCCCTTTGCCCAAATACCAGCTATTACCTGCCCCTGCAGCCATGGTAGCCATAATGGATGCATGCGAAGAAACAGTAGCTGCTTCGAGTGGGTTGTACATATATCTTGCTGCAAAATCAATATCGGTAGTATCCGGCAAATTCTCTTTGATTGAAATGGTGATGCCGCCGCCGTTTAATAAAGGCATGTTGCTATGCAGTAGGTTAATTTTATTTACGCTCAAATCAAGATTGTTTACCTGTAATTCTTCTTTGGGATGTGTACTGTAAGGGGCAATGAAAAATACATCATCCTCCTGCAATAACTCATTGAAACCATCATTGCTGCTAATTGTTGCAATAAAAATAGTAGTCGATGTAGTATTACTCACCACAATCTTTTTATCCCTATTTCTATACATAAAATTGCGGGCATTTAAGATGGAAACAAAAAATGACGAAGGAAAAAAAAGTTGCTGTGTAGTTCTTTGTGATAATAAATCAGGAGATAATTTCCAATTAGTACTTGCCTTTTTAATCCACCTGAAGCGTTGTAGAAAATCAGCTGCAGAAAATATTTTGTTTAAGGAGATAATAAAAACAGAGTCGTTCAACTGACGCTGTATAGTTATCAATTTATCTTTCGAAAACTGTTTTATCTCCTTATCGTCAATTGAACAAATCAGGAACGTAAAATCATTGAAATTTGCTTTCGTTTTTCCAGCACCGGAGTCTATATAATGTTTCAGTGCGACCCGCTCAACAGGTTTGTTGATTTGTGCCATGGCCGGAGAATTGATTATTACAACGGCGATAAAAATGGGGATAAAGAGGTACTTTAAAATATGGAGCATGAAAAAATAAATAAAGAATAAATATACGATTATTCGGCTTCAGCTGCTCTGGCTGCTACTTCAAACCTGTTATTATGATATCCTTTGCGCATGCTTTCCCATAGATATTTTGCAATAAAACCAATATAGCCATGTTGCCGGAATTGCTGTATATGGCACAGCTCATGCTTCACCCATTTTTCATTTTTCAGAAAATCTTCTTTGGTAGTGTTGTGCAGGTGAATGGTGTTGCCCAATACCATGGCAACAGACTGGCTGCTTAATTTCCATGCAGCAATTTTTGCCAGCCAGGAGTTTTCTTTTATGGTGAAGTAATTATCCACCAATTTCTTTCCAGGCATTTAAAATTTCTTCAGTGTGCTGTTTACTCTTTGGCTTTAAAAATATTTTGCGGATGATGCTTTTTTCATCAATTAAAAAAGTAGTACGCAAAAGCCCCATATATTTTCTGCCATATAGTTGCTTTTCTCCCCACACGCCATACTTTTCTATGATGGTATGTTTGGTATCAGACAGTAACGTGAAAGGCAGATCAAATTTTGTTTCAAACTTTTTATGTTTGGCTACTTCATCCGGGCTAATACCTAAAACAACAATGCCTTCTTTTTTTAAAGCGCTGAAATTATCTCTCAGGTTACAAGCCTGCACAGTGCAGGTAGGTGTTCCATCTTCAGGATAAAAATACAATACTACTTTTTGCCCTTTAAACATCTCCAGCGAAACTTTGTTTTCGTTTTGATCTAAGCTTGTAAATGTGGGAGCTTTTTTACCTTCTGTCGGCATGGCCATTTTAAATAGGTTTTTCTGTTAATTATTGTTGTTGTCTTAGCGGGTAAAATGATAAATTTTTTCTGTCTTGTTTCCCACACAATCTTCCACACTAATTATAAGTTCGTGGGCTCCCGGCGGGCAATGCTCATCAAATTTGTAAATAAATATTCTGCCTTTATCGTTGCTAAAACGCAGCCATTGCCCATCAAGCATTGCTGTAAAATTAATCAGTTCTTCAGTTGCATCAGTAATAACAAAAGCGAGCCGGTTAAGTTTAGTGGTGTGCATACCTTCTCTAAAACCAATGGGCGTAATGGTTGGTGGTATGGTATCTTCCAGCAACTGAAAACTGCCAAATTCCCTGAAACTTGCTTTGTACCAGCCATTTTCATTCACTGCTTTTGCATAATCATCTTTTCCATTGCCAAAGCGGTGCATTACCATTTTATCCGGGTGGTTGGTAACGGTGTTTTTTATTTTTACCGGAAACATAGTCTGCACAGGCACGGTAGTATTGTGTAATTGAAAAATGGGGAAACCTTTAGCAGGAATTATTTCATTATACCTGAACCTGAATAAATCATACAAGCTATTTTCAGGTAAATAAAAACTCACCTTGTCATTTTCAAATACATTTATAAAGTTTGGATGAAATATTATTTGCTGCTGATCCATTTCGGGCCCTGGTATATTTTTTTCTTGCTTTCCCCGGCCTCTTTCCACGCCAAATTTTAAAAGCGAAGTATTGCCATACGCATCTTTTACTTCAATACTTATATGGTGTACACTTTCGTTGTCAATATTGATAACACCATCGCCACTAACTTCTTTATATATCCCCTTAACATAACCAGGTAACCTGCTGAGGTGTTGTACAAAAGAGCCGCCATTGCTGCGTAATTTATAATCAATATGGGCATTCAAATACCTGGTTTCATCGTAGCTGATACTATCCATCTGAAAACCAACTACCGGACTTTCATCATCAAATAAAACAGCCTGGTAAATACCATTCTTATTGAAAGAACCGGTATACCGGTCATAGGCAGTGATGGCAAAGCTTACTTTATCTGTATTGTGAATGAGCACTGCCGGGCTGGTGATATATACACCATTTACTTTTTTTAGCGGATAAAATTTCGGGCTTTGTTCATAGGTGCTGATACCCCTGTCGTACACGGCTAAACGCAAAATATCCGGGGGAATATTGTCTGCTATAGGAAACCCAAACAATAAAGGGTTCAATACTTTATCGGTTTTTGTATCCCTTATTTCGAAATGTGTATGTGGCCCCTGCGAGCCGCCAGTGTTACCACTATAAGCAATGAACTGCCCTTTTTTTACGAGGAATAAACTGCCCGGAATATCAATAAATACTTTCCAGTTTTTTAACTGGTACTGCTGTTCTTTGATGTATTTTTCAAGTGCAGGATTAAAGTTATTTAAATGGGCATACACCGTAGTTAAACCGTTGGGATGATTGATGTAGATACACCTGCCAAAGCCATACGGCTCGATCTTAACTTTTGCTACATATCCATCTGCGGCAGCCACCACCGTTACATTTTCTCTTTGCTCGGTCTTGCAATCCAAACCCATGTGGTAATGATTGGGCCTTAGTTCGCCAAAATTGGCAGCCAGCGCCACTTTAGCAACCAGGGGCCATAGAAAATATCCCTGTGGATATTTTTTTGCAGGAAAAACTTGTGCAGATGCAGAAATAAAAAACACCGAAAAGAAGAATACTGTAAGTAGTTTTTGTACATTCATAGCTTATTATAAAGTTGGCAAATTTAATTGTATTATCAACATCAAAACTTTTTACCATGAGCGTAAATTCAAAACACATAGCTACATTTTTATTAGGCGCTGCTGCTGCTTTAGCCGGTGCAAAATACATGAGTATGACACCCGAAGAAAAGGAAAAACTGGCCGCTGATCTAAAAGACAAAGCACACAAAATGAAAGACGAAGCAGAAGGTGCGTTTGATAAGGCCAAAGATTATTTTGACGAATTGAAGACAAAAGGCGCTGATGCTTTTAAAGAACATTTTGGTGATGCTGAAAAAACAATCAGTGACCTGTTTGGTAAAAAAGACACTACCACAACTACTCCCTCATAAAACCCCTTACTGCGGTCTTAATGTTATTTAGCCAGGTGTATATAAATTAAATAACTGGCTATTTATTTCTATTTATGTATTATTCTTAGCAATTACAAACGTTTTAATAAAGCAAAATAGCAGCACTGCCGATGAACGGATTGTGACACAAGGATGCTGCTATGAAAATATTAGCTGGTATACTAATTATTTAAAAATTAACGCTGCCATTTTCACCACTAACAATTTATAATTTTTCTCATTTCATTTTTTCCGTTCAGTCCCTTACTTTTGCACGCCTACAGAAGGCAACATATTATGCCAAAAGACAATTCCATTACATCAGTACTTATTATCGGCTCTGGACCAATCGTTATTGGACAGGCCTGCGAATTTGATTACTCCGGTACACAAGCTGCCAGAAGTTTACGGGAAGAAGGTATTAAGGTGATACTGATCAACAGCAATCCGGCTACGATTATGACAGACCCAATGATGGCCGACAGGGTGTACCTGCTGCCATTAACTGTTGAAAGCATTGAACAGATTTTAGAAGAAAATAAAATAGATGCAGTATTGCCAACCATGGGAGGGCAAACGGCTTTAAACCTTTGTAAGGAAGCGGATGAACTGGGTGTTTGGGAAAAATTTGGTGTAAGATTGATTGGTGTTGATATTAAAGCCATTGATAAGGCAGAAGACAGGGAAAAATTCCGTCAGTGGATGATTGAAATGAAGATTCCTGTTTGCCCGGCAAGAACGGCCAATTCGTTTTTGGAAGGTAAAGAATTTGCACAGGAAATAGGGTTCCCATTAGTGATTCGCCCCTCGTTTACTTTAGGTGGAAGTGGCGGTAGTATTGTATTTAAAAAAGAAGATTTGGATGAAGCGTTGAACAATGGTTTAACCGCAAGCCCTATTCATGAAGTGCTGGTAGAAAAGGCGGTGTTAGGATGGAAAGAATTTGAACTGGAACTGCTAAGAGATAACAATGATAACGTAGTAATTATTTGTGCGGTAGAAAATTTTGATCCGATGGGTGTGCACACAGGCGACAGCATAACCGTAGCGCCGGCAATGACGTTGAGCGATACGGCTTACCAGTTGATGCGCAACACGGCTATCCGGATGATGAGGGCATTGGGCAATTTTGCAGGTGGTTGCAATGTACAGTTTGCATTAAATCCGCAAACAGAAGATTTGATTGTGGTGGAAATAAACCCCAGGGTTAGCCGTTCCTCTGCATTGGCAAGCAAGGCTACGGGTTATCCCATTGCAAAAATTGCCGCTAAACTTGCGATTGGTTATAATTTGGATGAATTAAAAAACCAGATCACCCAATCTACTTCTGCTTATTTTGAGCCTGCTCTTGATTATGTAATTGTAAAAATACCCCGCTGGAATTTTGATAAATTTAAAGGTGCCAATGATACCTTAGGTTTTCAGATGAAGAGTGTGGGAGAGGTGATGGCCATTGGCAGAAGCTTTGCAGAGGCGATACAAAAAGCTTGTCAGAGTTTAGAGAATGAAGCAGTTGGGTTAGGTTATTATGGCAAGAGTTTGATGCATGCTGATGAACTGATCGAGTACATCAAGATACCAAAATGGGACAGGGTATTCCGTATAAAAGATGCGCTGATGGCAGGTGCCAGCGTAAAACGTATTTGCGAAAGCACCGGTATTGACAGGTGGTTTATTTACCAGATACAAAAGATATGTGATTGCGAAAATGAGATTGCTAAATATGACCTGAAAACATTACCGGATGAACTGTTAACACAGGCTAAATTTTTAGGCTTTAGTGATGAACAAATTGTTCGCATAATGAAGGAAGATGATGCGGAAATTATTTATAACCACAGAAAGGAAATAGGCTTAACAAGAGTATTTAAAATGGTAGATACCTGTAGTGCAGAATTTGAAGCAAGAACACCTTACTTCTATTCCACGTTTGAAAAATCCCCCGCTGTATCACCTGAAAAGGGTGCAATCGTTTCTAATGAATCTAAATTATCTGACAAAAAGAAAATCATAGTATTGGGGTCTGGCCCAAACAGAATTGGCCAGGGCATTGAGTTTGATTACTGTTGCGTGCATGGTTTACTGGCGGTAAAAGAAGCTGGCTACGAAGCCATCATGGTGAACTGTAATCCTGAAACCGTTTCTACTGATTTTGATATTGCTGATAAATTATATTTTGAACCCGTGTTTTGGGAACACCTTTGGGAAATCATTGAACATGAAAAACCTGAAGGTGTAATTGTACAATTGGGTGGACAAACAGCACTGAAGCTTGCAAAAAAATTACACGAAAAAGGCATAAAAATTATTGGCACCTCCTTCGACAGTATGGATATTGCAGAAGACAGGGGCAGGTTTAGTGATACGCTGAAAGAGCTCGGTATTCCTTACCCAAATTACGGCACGGCTTACAACACAGATGAAGCCATTGAAGTGGCCAAGCAGGTAGGTTACCCTGTTTTAATTCGCCCAAGCTATGTAATTGGCGGCCAGCGTATGCGGATTGTATTGAATGATGAAGACCTTGAAAAAGGCATTTTAAGTTTGATAAAACATTTACCAGGCAACAAAATTTTAATTGATCATTTTTTAGACCGTTGCCAGGAGGCAGAGATAGATGCCATTTTTGATGGGGAAGAATTTCACATCATGGGCGTGATGGAACATATTGAACCGGCAGGTATCCATAGCGGTGATAGCAATGCTGTGCTGCCACAGTTCAACCTGTCGCCATTGGTAGTTACCACTATGGAACACTATGCAGAAAAGATAGCCAGAACATTAAAAATAAAAGGACTTATCAACATTCAATTTGCAATTAAAGATGGTAATGTATTTGTGATAGAAGCAAACCCAAGGGCCAGTCGTACTACACCGTTTATTGCGAAAGCATACCAGATACCTTATTTAAATATTGCCACTAAAATTATGCTCGGGGTAAACAAATTAAAAGACTTTACCTACGAGAAAAAACTACAAGGGTTCGCTATTAAAGAACCGGTTTTCTCTTTCAATAAATTCCCCGGTGTAAGCAAAGAGTTAGGCCCCGAAATGAAAAGCACCGGTGAGGCTATTCGGTTTATAAAAGATCTGCGTGACCCTTATTTCAGGCAGTTGTACAAGGAGCGTAGCATGCATTTGAGCAAGTAGTTTATTTTTTTTATATTTGGGTATGAAATTGCAGATTGAAAACTTTATAGCAGATGTAAAAGGTTTCCTTCATGATGATATGTCTGATGAAGAATTTTTTAATTTTTGTCAGCAAAATCCTGATTTAAAATTGGAGAGGGATCATACCAAACAAATATACATAATGGCACCCACAGGATTTTATACCGGAAAATTCAATACAAATATTATTACGGAATTAAGTCTTTGGAACAGGAAATCTAAAACCGGTGAGGTCTTTGATTCTTCTACTGGATTTCTATTGCCTGATGAAGCTCTTTTCTCACCAGATGCCGCTTGGGTAAGTAATGAAAAAATAAATCTACTTACAGAGGAAGAGAAAAATAAATTTGCTCCTTTGTGCCCAGATTTTATTGTAGAATTAAAAAGCCCGTCTGATAATTTAAAACAGCTGAAAAATAAGATGCTGAAATGGATTGAAAATGGAGCCAGTTTAGCCTGGCTTATTAATCCTGAAAATAAGCAGGTGTTTATTTATAGAGCTGATAATAGCATAGAACTTATCCAGGGATTTACAAATAAACTTTCCGGAGAAATCATCTTGCCAGGATTTGAGCTGGATCTTCAAATACTTCAATAGCACTTTCATACTAACTTTTTTATAGGTATCTTGAAGTATGTCAAAACCATTTGATTTACCCGTTTGGAAAAAGGCCCCGTTTATCAGGCTGCTATTGCCTTTGGTGGCAGGAATCCTGTTGCAGTGGTACCTGCAATTTTCGGTCGCCATTTGTATAGTTGGTGCCATAAGCTTCACCATTGCTTATTTATTATTCTTTTTATTTCCCATTGCAGTAAGGTTTAAACTACAGTCCTTACAGGCCATTATTTTAAATTTATTGCTGATAAGTTTTGGACTGATCATCACCTGGCAAAAAGATATACAGCATACCAGTAGCTGGTTTGGGCAATATTATCATGACAGCGATTTTTTGCTTGTGCGGATTGATGAACCGTTGATCGAAAAATCAAAATCATTTAAAGCAGATGGGTATGTGGAATCATTGATGCATAATGATTTGCAGATTAGTTGTACCGGAAAGGTATTGTTGTATTTTTCCAAAGATTCCCTTCAGCCACCATTGCAATACGGTGATAAAATCCTTATCAATAAAAATTTACAACGCATCAAAAATTCCGGCAATCCGGGGGCATTTAATTACCAGCGTTATGCTGCATTTCAATCCACGTTTCACAATGTATTTTTAAAACAAAAGGACTGGGTAAAACTGGAAGAAAAAAATGTAAACCGGTTTAAAAAATTCATCTTCCAATCAAGAGAAAATATCTTATCCATTTTACAAAAAAATATACCGGCCAGCAAAGATGAGCTGGGCATTGCAGAAGCGTTATTGATTGGCTATACCAATGATCTTGATAAGGACCTGGTGCAGGCTTACAGCAATACTGGCGTAGTTCATATCATTGCTATTTCCGGGATGCACCTGGCGCTAATTTATGGTTTGCTGGTATGGCTGTTTGCCAGGATACCTCTCATCAATAAATTAAAAATAATACAGGTTGTATTGATATTAAGTTGCCTTTGGTTGTTTTCATTATTGACTGGTGCGGCCGCATCTGTATTGCGCTCTGCCGTGATGTTTACTTTTATTGCCGTAGGAAAAAACTTATCAAAGCAATCTTCCATTTATAATTCACTGGCCGCTTCGGCCTTTGTAATGTTGTGTTACAATCCATATTTTTTATGGGATGTTGGTTTTCAATTATCGTACCTGGCGGTAGTAAGTATTATCATTTTTCAAAAATCTATTTATAGCTGGCTGTATATTAAAAATAAAGGGGTAAACGAAGTATGGAAGCTGATGGCTATTTCTTTATCAGCACAGATACTTACTTTTCCTATCTGTATTTATTATTTTCACCAGTTTCCCAACTTGTTTCTTATCACCAATATTATAGCAGTTCCATTATCAAGCGTCATCCTTTTTGCAGAGATAGGCCTGGTAGCTTTTTCATGGATTCCTTTTGTGGGTAATTATCTTGGCAAAATTGTTGGCTGGATGGTGTGGAGTATGAACAAGATCATCCTTTGGGTTAGCCATATATCTTTTGCCGTGTGGGATAACATTCCATCCACAGTAGCAACTACATGGCTGCTATATGCAGTTGTAATTGGCATAGGTATATGGTTGCTGAAGAAAAATAAAAATGCAATTCGCCTTGCGATGTTTTGTCTGTTTGGCTTTACACTGTTACAGGCATATGGCAATTGGCAAATAAAAAACCAGCAGAAGATCATTGTTTACAATATACCTCAACACCAGGCCATTGATTTTGTATCCGGCAATAATTATCTTTTTTGTGGTGACAGTATTTTGTTGGTAGATGGCGTATTGCAAAATTTTCACTTAAAGCCTGCACGTATAGCGCTGCAATTAAATAAACGGGTAGATACAATGGCCACTGTTTTTCAACAACAGCTGTTTTACCAAATGGGCAATAAAAAAGTGATGGTGATTGATAAGTCACTCCAATTTGTACCGGTTCAACAAAAAATTGATGTGGATATGATCATTATCTCCAAAAGCCCCAAGCTCTCTATGGCCCAACTAACAAGTATTTTTAATTGCAAGCAATACATTTTTGATGCTTCTAACAGTTTGTGGAAAATTGGTCAGTGGCAAAAAGATTGCAAAACACTACATTTAAACTTCCATTCAATACCTGCTGAAGGGGCTTTTGTTTGTGACATTGGCATGTGAGTTGGTCATTGTAATTTTTTTCAATAATTATTTTATTAAACAGTTGATACCTCTTTGCCGCAATAAATTTCCGAAATGGAAAATAATACTGTTAATGGTATTCTTATGTTGTGCCATTAGTTTTTCCATTGTATCTGCAGGCAATCTATTCTCTACTGCTCATGCAACCATAAGGTTGAAAAACAGGAATGTCATAAAATTCTGTTCAGATAATTTTGTTGATAGCTTTCCCAAATTTAAAACAGACACAGTTGTTATACCTTTTGAATATAAGCAGTCAGCATTATATCAGCCGTTTACTTTTAAAGCTATTGATAGTGTAATTGCCATCTTGCTCACAAATGATTCTATAATTCTTTCCATCAATGGCTATGCACATGTGGATGAAGGCAGCGATTCAATTTGCTATTATTTGTCTCTCAACAGGGCATTGGTAATAAGAGATTATGTATTGGGAAGGGGGGTTGACAGCAGCAGGATAATTTCATTAAAGGGATGGGGTAATGTAAGATCAATACACCGTAAAACCAATGCAGCAATACTCCGTTATAATTGCCGGGCCGAAATAACGCTCAATTATCCTTTGCCGCCACCACCGTTAACAATGCATGATATGGATGAAGATGGTATTGCCGATGAAGATGATGAATGCCCCAATGAATATGGAGGAAAAATTAACCATGGCTGCCCGGATAAAAATGCCATCATTGTGCCCTTTCAACCACAACAATATTCCCTGTATTCGGCAACCTATGCCGTGCTTGATAGTGTTAAAAATATTTTATTAAACGACCCTTCTGTTTCAATAACTGTAGCCGGATATGCACATAAAACAGAAGGTGTCAATTCGGTTTGCAACCGGCTGGCAAACGAACGGGCAGATATTGTAAGGCGATACCTGCTAAGCCGTGGTGTTGCCGCAGAAAAAATAGCATCTGCAAAAGGCTTTGGCAAATTGAAAGTATTAAATGCAGGCAGAAACCCGCAAGAAATAGTAAGGAATTCAAGAGCTGAAATATTGCTGATACGGCATTGATGCTTTAGTATTACAGGCAGGCCTCATTTTTTTACCCTTTGATCTTTTCAAAAACCTATCTTTTGTGATAGCTTGTTTACATCTTGTTTGTAATACGATTAAAACATCAATATTTACCACCAGTAAAAAATCCTAAATTTGCGGCATTATTAAAAAAACAGGGTTGTAAACTTTCTTAGAGCGATCTCATTAACCAAAAAACATGAACAAAAAAATTCAATCAACACTTATTTCCGTTTTTTATAAAGATGGGTTAGAAAATATTATAAAAGAGTTACACCAACTGGGCATAACAATTTATTCTACCGGCGGCACTCAAAAATTTATTGAAGATTTGAATATTCCCTGCATACCTGTTGAATCATTAACTACCTATCCATCTATTTTGGGTGGCAGGGTCAAAACGCTGCATCCATCTGTATTTGGGGGCATATTGGCTAAAAGGGATGATGCCACCCATGTGCAGGAAATGAAGCAATACAATATCCCCGAACTTGATCTGGTGATTGTTGATCTGTATCCTTTTGAAGAAACTGTAAAATCAACCACAGACGAAAAACTGATCATCGAAAAGATTGATATTGGCGGACCCTCAATGATAAGGGGAGCTGCAAAAAATCATAAGGATGTAGTGGTGATTGCTGCAAAAAAAGATTACACATTACTGGAACAAATATTAAAAGATCAGCAAGGCGAAACTACTTTAGAACAACGCCGCAGTTTTGCCATCAAGGCATTTGATGTATGTACCGGATATGACCTTGCTATTTCCAATTATTTTAACCAGACTGATTTTGCCAATCCATTTGATAAAACAAAAACCGTTTTGCGTTATGGCGAAAACCCACACCAGCAGGGCATTTTTTACGGCAACCAGGATGAAATTTTTGATAAGCTGCATGGCAAAGAATTATCTTATAATAATTTGGTAGATGTAGATGCGGCAGTACAGCTGATAGCAGATACTACTGTAAATCTTCCAAAAGGAGAGGCTATTTTCGCCATCATTAAACACACCAATCCATGCGGTATCGCATCAAGGCCAACGGTTAAAGAAGCATGGGATGCTGCACTGGCGGGTGATCCGGAAAGTGCGTTTGGGGGCGTACTTATTTGCAATGAAGCCATTGATAAAGCAACGGCTGAAGCCATTAATGAAATATTTTTTGAAGTATTAATTGCACCTTCCTTTAATGCAGATGCTTTGGAAATTCTACAAACAAAAAAGAATCGCATTTTACTGGTTCAAAAAAAGGCATTAAAGGCTACACATCAGTTTAAGTCCGTATTAAACGGAACACTCACTCAACAAAATGATGCAGGAAACTTTACCGAATGGAAAGAAGCAGGTGGAAGAGAAACAACCGCTACTGAAAAGGAAGATCTTGCCTTTGCCAACCTTGTAGCCAAACATTTAAAAAGCAATTCCATTGCTTTGGTAAAAAATAAGCAACTAATCGGTAAAGGCTGCGGTCAAACATCAAGGATAGATTCTTTACGCCAGTCAATAGAAAAAGCAAAACAATTTAATTTTGATTTAACCGGGGCAGCATTGGCAAGTGATGCATTTTTCCCCTTTGATGATTGTGTAAAAATTGCCCATGCTGCGGGCATTGCTTCGTTTATACAACCGGGCGGTTCTATCCGTGATAAAGATTCCATTGAATATTGCAAACAAAATAACCTGGCAATGGTCATAACAGGTTTGCGCCATTTTAAACACTAACGCTTATAGCCTTTATACTAAACAGATAAGGCGGCCAATGAAAGAATTCGCCAATAATATCATCGCTAAAACACCTTTTAACAGGCCCGGAGGTAAGCCCATACTGGCATTGATATGGGTATGTTTTTTTTGGGGCACCACCTGGATCGCTTCCAAACAAGGGGTTAAATATATCCCGGCTATACAGATGTGTTCCATCCGGCAATTGTTGGGAGGCTGTTTGTACCTCCTGTATTTCGGGTATACAAAACATCCATGGCCAAAAGGAAAACAATGGCTGACTATTTTGGTATTAAGTGCCCTCAATTTTATGTTGACCAATACACTCAGTACCTGGGGTGTAAAATATATTTCAAGTGGCCTCGGCGCTATCATCGCTGCCATTGTTCCATTATGGATTGTTATCATCACCATGTTTGAAGGTCATCGCCTTCCCCTAAAAGCCATGACAGGCCTCCTTCTTGGGTTCAGTGGTGTTTGCATTATTTTTTACGATCACTTAAGAGATTTTCTGATCGCCGATTTTCGCTTCGGCATTTTTTTGTCTTTAGCTGCAAGTATTTCATGGGCATTTGGTGGCTTGTACACCAAAAAACATGCAGCTAATTTTAACCCGTATTTTAGTATGGGGTTGCAAATGATCATTTCAGCTATCGCCTTATTGGGGGTTACCTACACTACCGGCGATATGATTAATATAAGCAACATCCCTGTAAATGGCTGGTTGGCGATAAGCTACTTGGTAATGGTTGGGTCTGTATTAACTGTTATTGCGTACGTGTATATGCTGCAACGGTTACCAACGTCACAGGCATCCATATACGCTTATGTAAATCCCGTGGTGGCGGTTTTGCTGGGAGCTGTAATTTTTCATGAAAAATTAAATATGTACGTGGCTATCGGCGGTGCAGTAACTATTTTTGGGGTTTACCTGGTCAATGATAGTTTTAGAAAAAAGTTGTTGTAAAACAAAAATAAACTCCGGCAAATAACAACCATTAATTTTTGTCCGGGCTAAGAAGCAATGTGGATCATCCTTGCATCGCCCACTTTTACTGCATACCTTTTTGGAACTTCAGCTTTCTGATTGCTATTGCCCTCTCAATAAAGTGTGTTTAATCCAACTTCAAAATGCAGGTTCATTCAATGGCAAGCTGCATAATTTTATTTAAAAAGCGTTTATACATTTCACCCCAGCCCTTATATAATTTGTCCGGTCCCAGCATATTGTTATGCCAGATGGTAATTAATGTTCCGTTCACTTCTTTACAAATAGTATAATACTGCATCAGTTCCTCAAAAGCCCCGGCTGCAGTAAGTTTTTGTTCATAAAAAGAGTTGGCTTCCATGAAACAAAATGGATGGAGGCGCAAACCAGTTTCTTCTTCCTTCTCAAGATCGTACCAATTAAAAGTAGCAGCCACCGAAGCCCTGAAACCATTGATGCTGCCATATCCCATACTATAGTCATCTGTAATGCCAGCTTCTAAAAGCCTTCTGTAACCCTTTGGTAAATTAAAACGGATATAGTGTTGGCGGGAAGTTGTAATAGCTCTTTTACTCATCGCCTCTAATTGCTGTTTTTCTTTTTTCAGCAAAGCATCCTCATCCCCACTTTGCCACGAAGGATGAATGCCAATACTATATTTTTTTGCATGATTTTTTACAAGTTGCAACATGGCCTTATTGGCTGGCAAAATATTTTTATCGTACACGCCATTTTCTGCTGCTGCTAAAAAAAAATAAATGGGTTTTAATTGAAATTTTTCATGCAGGATATTCAGCCAGTCATAAGTATCAAAAGGATCTTTTTGCCAACCGCATAAAACCCTTATCCTTTCAAAAGACGGTGATTTTAAAAAACCGCCTGCATTTCTTAGCAGTCCTTTGTGGTTGTAAGAATACGCAATGTCAATATCATAAGTTGGTATAAAGGTGAATGACGAATCTTGAATAATGAATGATGAAAATTTATTTTGTATTGCTGCCACCAGATCTTTCAACCAAATATTTATCAACGGCAATTGTAAAAAGCCTTCTTTAAAAGCCAGTGAATTTTCATGTGCATATCTGCCATACATATCTTTTTGGTGTGGCAGGTATTCTTCGTAACGGCTAAGCAAATAAAAAGAAGCCGCAAAAATATCAAAGACAAGATTAGCGTTGGCTGTTTTAAAAAATGCTTTATAATTATTTATCTCAAAACAATCAATTATTTGCGGCGTTATGTTTTGTTGAAATAATAAATCAACAGGTGAAACACGGAATTCCTTTTCGCAAACAGAATGGTTGCTGTAATTTATTTTTACACCATCATAGTTTTTAAATTCTTCTGCATCATTGGTTACATTAAACTCAATTCCCATCAATTCTTTAAAAATAAAATGACAGGTGTACTGTAAACGAGGGGTATTTGTTTGGGAGTATAAAAGTAGCTTCATCAAGCCTGGTAAATATCTTTCAATGCGATACTGATATTGAGTTTCGGCAGTTCAACAACATCTGAAAGATTATTATAGGTTAATCCCTGCCAGTCTGAATCGGTTGTTTTTTGATACATGATGACCATTTGTTTTTCGGGCTCTACCAATAAGTAATATTGCAAAGTATCCAATTTTTGGTACTGAATAAATTTATCAACCATATCAAATTTTCGGGTGCTTTCACTTAATACTTCGGCAATAAGAACCGGTTGAGTGGAATAATATTCATGTTGCTCAGGTAAAGCAACCATCACATCCGGATAGAAAAAAATGTTCTCTTCTTTAATAAAGGCTTTGAAGCCTTCCATAAAAACCCGTTCACTTTTATCTTTCAATAACATTTTCAGAATAAAAAATAAATTTCCGCTGATTAGATTATGCAAAAATGATGCACCTGCCATTTCAATTAAATTTTCAAAATAATATTCATGCCTTACTTCACTTTTTTCTTCATAAGCAAAGTACTCCTCTATGGTCTCAAATTTTCTATGTTCTAATGCTTTTTTCACGTAATCAAATATACTAAAAAATTACTTGCTTTGACGTTCCTTCCACATTTCATTAAATGTCTTTTGGCAAAAATCAAGGCTGCTGCGATGTTTGGCCCATCCTTTAAACAAACTGTTTACTACTTTGTTTTTTATATCCCCATTGCCCATATTCATCAAACCTCTTTTAAGGCTGGCTATTTTCCAAATTTTCCAGGCTATTTTTTCACTCAAAGTTGTAAGCCCATCCTCAACAGATTCCCGCCGGTTTTCTAGTAATAATTCATGAAGGTTTATTTTTACAGGGCACACTTCTGTGCAGGCACCGCAAAGGGAAGATGCAAAACTTAAATGTTTAAAATCCTTCATGCCCTGCAGGTTGGGCGTAATCACACTTCCAATTGGTCCGCTGTAAGTTGCACCGTAAGCATGTCCGCCAATGTTTTTATAGACTGGGCAAACATTTAAACAGGCACCGCATCTGATGCAATATAAACTTTGCCGTTGTGCAGGGTTTTTTAAAATATTTGTTCTGCCATTGTCCAATAAAATCACATACATTTCTTCCGGTCCGTCAGTTTCATTAGGTTGCTTTGGCCCTGTGATAATAGTATTGTACACTGTAATTTTTTGCCCGGTACCAAAAGTAGAAAGTAATGGCCAAAACAAGGCCAGGTCTGTCATGGAGGGGATCACTTTTTCTATGCCAACAATAACAATATGCGTTTTAGGGAAGGCGCAACTTAACCTTGCATTGCCTTCGTTTTCCGTAACGGCTATCCCGCCAATATCGCTGATGATAAAGTTGGCGCCAGTAACGCCTACTTCTGCCTGTGTATATTTTTCACGTAAAATTTTTCTGGCTACCTGCGTTAGTTGCTCGGGGGTATAATTTACCGGCGTACCTAATTTTTTATTAAACAGCCTGGCCACATCTTCCTTGCTTTTGTGCATGGCCGGCGTTACAATATGGTAAGGCGGTTCGCCATCCAACTGTTGAATGTATTCGCCCAAATCTGTTTCTACACTTTCAATACCATTTTTTTGCAGTGCATCATTCAGGTGAATTTCTTCGGTGGCCATGCTCTTGCTTTTGACCAGTATTTTGCAATTTTTTGCTTCGCAAATGTTGAGTATTGCATCAATGGCCTGTTGGGTATCTTCTACCCAAATAACTTTGCCACCACGTTTTGTAAAATTCAACTCAAATGTCTCCAATTGCTGATCGAGTGTTTCAATGGCAAGCCATTTAATATTTTTAGCCAGTTCTTTAGCCATGGTTACATCTGCAAATTGTTCTTTGCCTTTTGGCACCACAGCATTGTACCTGCCAATATTAAAATTAATTTTTCGCCGGTGCTCCAGGTCTGCTGCTTTAATGGTGCTTTTGGCAATAAAGGTTTGTGCGTTTTCTGACATGGTTTATTTTATATAACTACCCAAAAATGAGTTTTAAAACATCATTCCTAAAGCGTTGAAGCTAACACTCCCAACACTTTACCCACTTTTGTAAAGGCTGCAATAGCTTTATCCAAATGTTGTTGCTCATGGGCTGCACTTAACTGCACCCTTATCCGTGCCTGCCCTTTGGCCACCACGGGAAAGAAAAACCCAATCACATAGATACCTTCTTCCAGCAAGTGGGCGGCAAAGTTTTGTGCCACCACCGCATCGTATAACATAATGGGTACAATTGGATGTTCGCCGGGCTTGATATCAAAGCCAGCCAGCGTCATTTTTGTTCTGAAGTAGTGGGTATTGTAAGCTAATTTATCCCTTAACTCCGTTGTTTCGCTAAGCAGATCAAGTACGGCAATGGATGCGCCAACAATACTTGGGGCCAGTGTATTACTAAATAAATAAGGGCGGCTTCGCTGGCGCAACATTTCAATAATTTCTTTTCGGCCGCTTGTAAATCCGCCACTGGCCCCTCCAAGGGCTTTGCCCAATGTACCGGTAATGATATCTATCCGCCCCATTACCCCACGGTATTCGTGTGTGCCCCTCCCGGTCTTACCAAGAAAACCGCTGCTGTGGCATTCATCAATCATTACAATGGCATTATATTGATCAGCGAGGTCGCAAATCTTATCTAATTGTGCTATGGTGCCATCCATACTAAAAGAGCCGTCCGTAACAATTACCCGGCTGCGCAAATAGGCGCTTTCTTTTAGTTTTATTTCCAGGTCGGCCATATTGTTGTGCTCATACCGGTAACGCTGTGCCTTACACAAACGCACGCCATCAATGATAGAAGCATGGTTCAATGAATCGCTGATGATGGCATCTTCTTCACCAAATAAAGGTTCAAACACACCGCCGTTGGCGTCAAAAGCAGCAGCATATAAAATGGTATCTTCCGTACCTAAAAAACCGGCAATCTTCGCTTCCAATTCCTTATGGATGTTCTGTGTGCCGCAAATAAAACGTACACTGCTCATACCAAAGCCATGGGAGTCAATATATTTTTTGGCTGCAGCGGTCACTTTTGGATTAGCCGAAAGACCGAGGTAATTATTGGCGCAAAAGTTTAAAACCGTTTTACCGTTCACTATAATTTCAGCGCCCTGTTCGCTGGTGATGATGCGTTCTTTTTTTGTTAGGCCCGCACTTTCAATAGCTGAAAGTTCGGTAGCAATTCTTTGCACAAAATCCTGGTTCATATATGTTTATTTTAGAAGGCCTGATAAAATTGGTTTCTCAAAAAGCATTGTATAAATACTTTCTGATGGATTTATTGCTTTTTATTTTGAAGGCTTCAGCAAAATTAAGTAAGCAATTCATTATCCAGTCACTATACTAAATAATAAAAGTTTAACATTTATTATTTAGCACTGTAACTTTTTACTTTTATTTTCGTTTCACCGAACAAAACAACCGTATATGCTAATAAAAAGATCCGCAATGTTATTAATTGCACTTGCTATAGGCTCGGTAAGTTTATTGGTATTTTCTTCAGATAAAATTATTCCTTCTTCATTGCCGGTAAAATGCTGCAAACAACTTAAAGAAAACGAGCTTTTCTCGCCCTGGGGTATCATGTCACAATCAATGTTGCGCACAAGGGCATAAATAATTTTTTATTTTGTAACTTTTCATTTCGGTTAGCCGTATAACAAACAGGCAACCAATCAACCAAATCTATTAACCAGGCACCTAATGCTTTATGACGGAGAGAGAGTATAACCAATGTGTAAACCTGTACGCCGATAATGTGTACCGTTTTATCCTCAAAAATTTGAGGCATGATGCAGACGCACAGGATGTGGTACAGGGCGCTTTTGAAAAGATGTGGATCAACAGGCAGCAGGTAGATAATGACCGGTGTAAAAGTTATTTGTTTACCGTGGCCTATCACCAAATGATTGACCATATCAGAAAAAACAAACGCATTAGTTTAAGAGAAGAATTTAAGGAAGACGTAAAGGTTATCAACAGGCAACAACATGATACCAAAAGAGTATTAAATGAAGCCTTGAATAAATTGAACCATATACAGAAAAGTTTGGTAATGCTAAAAGATTATGAAGGGTATAGTTACCAGGAAATTGCTGACATTACTGGATTAAACGAAAGCCAGGTAAAAGTTTATTTGCACCGGGCAAGGTTAATTTTAAGGGAATATATTGTAAAGCCTGAGAATGTGATTTAAAGATTTGGTAAGGTTTTAAAGATGAATTTGCGTGTATGAGTTTTATTAAAAATTGAAAACAATGAACATTAACCGGCATAATTACGAATCGTTTTTTTTACTGTATGTAGACAATGAATTGTCTGCTTTAGAAAGAAATACCCTGGAATTATTTGTAAAGGATAATGCAGATCTGCAGAAAGAATTGAGCATGCTTCAACAAAGTATTGTGCACGCAGAGGAAGTTACTTTTAACTTTAAAAGCAGCTTGCTTAAGCCCGAACAAATTTCAGCAGCAACAGAAGAAAAATTATTATTGTATATAGATAGCGAGCTGAATAAAAAGCAAAGGAAAGAGTTTGAATTAGCAATGGCTGCGGATGAACGCATTGTTACAGAATTTAATTTATTGCAACAAACAAAATTATCGCCTGATACCAATATTGTTTTTGCAGACAAACAATCTCTGTACAAAAAAGAAGACAATCGAGTAATACCGTTTGGTTGGTGGAGAGTGGCTGCCGCCGCGGTTTTTATTGGATTTAGTATTTGGGGAACGGCAGTATATTTAAATACCAGTAACAAAGCGGCTGTTAAAGAAACGGCTGTTAACAAAGGAGGAAAACCTTCCGGGACTATAAAAAATAACCGGGAAAAACAACTGCCTGTTGAAACAAATGTTGCCGTTGCAACACAGCCAATACCTGCAGAACCAATCAGTAAAAAATCAGTACAGCCATCTTTGCGAATCAAACAACAGGCACCTGTTTTGAAAGAGGATAAAACCCTGGCAACAGAGCAAAAAATTAATAATAAACCTGACAATAATTTGCCCAAGCCTTATTTTGAAAACCTTAACAATAAGGAGCGTAACAAAAATGATATTGCCAGCGTAACACAACAAATGCAGGACATTAATGCAAATATTCCTACAGGTAAAGACCTGCAAACAAAACCTGCAGAAGCAAACAATAATATTTACACTGCTGCCTTTACAGATAACAATGACCAAAATCAAGAAGATCGTTTTACACTTTCAGACGATGAACCTAAGAAATCTAAACTAGGTGGTTTTCTCCGCAAAGCAAAACGTGTTTTAGAACGTAACACCAAAATGAAAAGCGGCGACAATAACGTAAAAGTTGCCAATTTAGAATTTGCCATTCAATAATTTAAAAAAGAAAAGATGAACAAGCTATTTACATTAATGGTACTGGCATTTGTATGCACAACAGCTACCGCACAAACAGATACCGCTGCACCAAAATCAAATACTTCCAAATTGCCGGAAGAGAAAAGTGATACTATCCGTATTGGAAATATTGTAATCATTAAAAATGGAGATGGCCATTCTGAATCAAGGTCAGGTAATACAAGAATCAGTATGGGAAGAAACCGCCATAAAAAGTTGTCTAACATCAGTACCAACTGGGGTATTGTAGATATTGGCTTTGCTAATTATTCAGATAAAACTAATTACGCCGCTGCCACAACAGGCCAGTCTCTTGTTAATGCTCCGGGTAATAATTTTCCTTTGGGTGCCAGCGATTTTAAATTGAAAGCGGCTAAAAGTGTAGATGTAAATGTATGGTTTTTTATGCAGCGCCTAAATTTAATAAAGCACCATGTTAACTTAAAATATGGTTTAGGCCTTGAGTTAAATAATTACCGTTTCCGGTCTGACATTTCCTTTAAAGAGCCGGGCTTTCCTCCATATAGTTCTGCTACAGCAATACCCAATGCTTATGTAATTAGAGATTCAATTAGTTTTTCTAAAAACAAACTGGCCGCTGATTATTTAACGGTGCCGATGATGATGAATTTTAGCAGTAATCCCGGGGATCATAACAGGGGCATAAGTTTAAGTGTGGGCGTTAGTGCTGGTTATTTGTATAGCCAACGCAATAAGCAGGTAAGCACCCAAAGGGGCAAACAAAAAAATAAAGGCGACTACGATTTGGAGCAATTTAAATTTTCTTATATAGCAGAAGTTGGTCTTGGTCCTGTAAGGTTGTATGGTTCTTATAGCCCTAATTCAATTTTTCAAAGAGGGTTAAATATGCGGCCTTACACATTGGGTGTGCGGTTAAGCAACTGGTAATATATTTATACTTCAATAATATTGCATGCCATCTGTTAAAGGATGGCATTTATTTTTTATACAATGAATATTTTTTGTTAATCTTATGCAGTTGGCTAAAATAATATTGAGTGGCATGTCGTTTGAATAGAGTTATCAAATTAAATAGTTGTATGAACAAGAAGGCTGTTGTTACTTTTTTTATTTTATGTACACTTTTTTCATTGATGGCTTTTGTTCCGGGAAAAAATAAAAAAAAGCGTGGGACCAAAAAAACGTCCAGTGCTAAAATGGTAAAGAAAGCCATCACAACTGATGACAGCGTTGAAAATCTTTACTATATAATAGTTGATAAAAGTGATTATGAGTTAAAAGTGTATGATGAAGATGGCTGGTTTGCTACTTACCCGGTAGTTTTTGGTGGAAAAGATTTGGGCGATAAAATGAAGGAAGGCGATAAAAAAACGCCTGATGGAAGTTTTAAAGTAGTTTTAAAAAAAATACATCCTAAATGGGGCCCGGAACTATTGTTAGATTATCCCAATGACGTTAGCTACCAAAGATTTAATGAACGAAAAAGAAAAGGGGTGATACCCAAAAATGCCCGGATTGGCGATGGTATTGCCATACATGCAACAAGGCCCGAAGAGGAATGGACAATAGATAATTTTTACAACTGGACCGATGGGTGCGTTTCTGTAAAATACACTGAGATGAAAGACCTCTTTAGTTATATACCTGTTGGAACCCCTGTTACCATACAACCGTAAAATTTAATTGATTTATATAATAGCGAAAAAAAAATTATTGATGCTCCCCATCAGGCGATTGGGGTATAAAAAGCAAGCTGCCATCTCCATAACTCAAAAACCTGAAATCATTTTCGAGGGCATACTCATAAATTTTTCTCCAGCTTTCACCAATGGCGGCAGCTACCAGCAAAAGCAAAGTAGATTGGGGCTGGTGAAAATTAGTAATGATTGCTTTTACAATTTTAAAATAATAACCCGGCGCAATTAATATTTGTGTTTTTGCAATCATTCTTTCGCAGTTATTTTTATCCATCCAGTGCAATAAAGAAAGCAATGAATCTGTTGCTGAAAAATGGATGGATGCCAGTGGCTCTTCATAGACATCCCATTGATGGATTTCTAAATCTTCTATCGCACTTTCAGGAAATAATTTTGCTTTTGCACCCATCCAATATAAACTTTCAATAGTACGTAAAGAAGTGGTGCCTACTGCGGTGATGTTGTTGTCAATATTTGCAACAATATTTTTTATGGTATCAGTTGTAACATCCATATACTCTGCGTGCATTTCATGTTGCTGCATAATGACAGCCTTTACAGGTTTAAACGTTCCTGCTCCTACATGCAGTGTTACAAAATCAATAGCTATGTTTTTTGCTATCAGTGATGCAAATACCTGTTCAGTAAAATGCAACCCGGCAGTGGGTGCTGCAACAGAGCCATTGTATGCAGCATATATTGTTTGGTATCTTTCTTTATCAGCCTCTTCCGGCTTACGTTTAATATAGGGTGGTAAAGGAATATCGCCCATTTGGAAAATTATTTCAGCAAAACTTAAATGTGCAGGCTGCCACTCAAATTCAACAATGTATGCATCGGGTAATTTTTCCAATAAAGTAACTGTAAGTTCCGTTGATGAATGCCCAACACTTAATTTTTTAACCAGCGATCCTTCTTTCCATTTACCAGCACCGCCTATCATACATTTCCATCTTACCCTTTCTTTTTTATTCATCATTAAACTGTATTCGCAGATAGCTTCATAAGGTTCCAGGCAAAAAATTTCAATCATGCCTCCGGATGGCTTTTTAAATAAAATCCTTGCAGGAATTACTTTGGTGTTATTAAAAATCAGCAAACTATTTTCAGGTAAAAAGGCTGCTATATTTTGATAGGTATCTTCCCGGAAAAGACTGTTTTTATATACCAGTAATTTAGAAGCATCCCTGTTTGGCAATGGGAAAGCGGCAATTTTTTCAGCAGGTAAAACATAGGTAAAATCGGCAATAGCAATATCTTTTGGGTGCATGCAATAATTAATTTTTCAAAAAAATTTGTACCTCATTCGTCCATTTATCATTTTCATTTTTGCACAAAGATTCGTGGGCGGAATTTTCATACACCACTAATTTTTTGGGCGCAGTTATGTTGGCATAGATCATATCAATTTCACCCCTCGTAACCCGGGGATCATTTTTACCCCATTGCAATAAAACCGGGCAGTTTATTTTTTTTGCAAATTCAGTTGGCTTCATGCCAAAGCCCCAAAAGCCATGCTCTGCCCCTCCCCAAAAAGTGATCAGTGTTGCCAATGGTTCACCCGGCAATTGCATCATTTTTATTCTGCCTTCTGCTGCTTTTAAAATAGATCCAAAGGGCATTTCTAAAATGATTTTGCCGGGTTGCAAAGCATAATCACTAATGGCTTTTGTAATGGTGGCGGCACCCATAGAAATGCCCCATAAAACAATATTTTTTTCACCCTTATTTTTTATAAACTCATAAGCAAGTTTAACATCTTCGGCTTCAAAATAACCAATGGTAGTGGTGTTGCCACCGCTGTTGCCATGAGCCCTGAAATCCAGAAGCAATGTATTGTATCCCATCTTTCTAAATGCCTTTGATTCGGTGTATATGCCTGATTTGGTGCTGCCATGTCCATGAAACATAACCACTGTTCCTTTGGCAACACTATCCGTTTTTAAATACCATCCCTGTAGTTTTATATTGTCTTTTGTTGTGAGATAAATAATGCCAAAAGTAGCATCCGACAGTATTGTGTCAGGCCTTTTTTCTACGTTAATACCAAATAATATATCACCCGTTTTATCCCACCCATTTTTATCCTGCTTTACTGTTATTTCACCAACATCATAAAAATGTGTGAATTTATATGCATGAAAGGCCGTGATGGCATTAAGGAGAATAAATAAAATCAGCAGGCTGCGCAAAAAAACTTTTATTAACCTTTTCATTCACTATTTTTAAAAGAAAGTAAATGTAGGAATGTTTTAAATGGTAAATCTTTTAAATGATTTATACTGTAATTTTAATACTCATCTTATTAGTTATAAAATTATTCTATATGCAAATTATTAAACAGTTCCTTTTACTGTTGCTGCTTTTTGTTGGCAATACCGTTTTTTCACAAATAGCCCCTTATGAATGGAAAGAGGCTACCAGTGGCGGATATAAATACAAGTATGTAACCAATGATCCTGCAAAAGCAAGGTTCTATACTTTAAAAAATGGGCTTACTGTTATTTTAAGCACCACCAATAAAGACCCCCGCATACAATGCTACATTGCCACCAAGGCAGGCAGTAAAACAGACCCGGCTACGCATACAGGCCTGGCGCATTACCTGGAGCACATGTTGTTTAAAGGGACAGATAAATTTGGTTCGTTAGACTGGACAAAAGAAAAGCCCGAGTTGGATAAAATAGATGGTTTGTATGAAGAATACAACCATGCCAATGATACAGTAAAGCGCAAAGAAATTTATCATGCTATTGATTCTGTTTCGGGTAAGGCGGCAACTTATGCCATTGCCAATGAGTACGATAAAATGATGTCGTCAATGGGTGCACAGGGCACCAATGCATTTACCTCTTTTGAACAAACCGTATATACCGATGATGTACCCGCCAATGCAACAGATAAATACCTGGCTGTGCAGGCAGAAAGGTTCCGTAACCCACAGTTCAGGATATTTCATACAGAGCTGGAAGCTGTGTACGAAGAGAAAAACCGGGGACTGGATAATGATGGCAGAAAGGTATTTGAAAAATTATTTGCCGGCTTATTTACAAATAATAATTATGGAAGGCAAACTACTATTGGTACCGTAGAGCATTTAAAAAACCCTTCACTGCTGGAGATAAGAAAGTATTTTAATACCTACTATGTTCCTAATAATATGGGCATCATCATGTCGGGAGATTTTGACGCCGATGCAATGATTAAAAAAGTTGATTTGGCTTTTGCCTACATGCAAAACAAACCCATACCTGCTTATACATTTAATGCTGAGCAACCCATTACAGCTCCCGTTACGGAAGAAGTAGTTGGCCCGGATGCAGAAAATATTACGATTGGTTACCGCTTGCCCGGCAATAAATCCAAAGATGTTTTACTGGCTGATTTGGTAGGCCAGATATTAACCAATGGTAAAGCTGGTTTGATGGACCTTAACCTGGTAAAAAAACAAAAACTATTAAGGGCATCAGCTTCTGCTTTTACCCTTATTGATTATGGCGTACTGTTTATGCAGGGCACGCCTACACAGGGCCAAACACTGGAAGAGGTAAAAGCGTTGATGCTCGGCGAAATAGGCAATCTTAAAAAAGGAAACTTTGATGATAACCTTATCACCTCCATCATCAACAACCAAAAGAAAAATAAAATACTGGCCAGCGAATCTTATAGTTCAAGAGCCAGTGACCTGATGGATGCATTTACTTCCGAGCTTGACTGGAAAGACCAGGTGGCTTATACTGACCAGTTATCTAAACTTACAAAAAAAGACATCATTGATTTTGCCAATAAATATTTTCAGGAAAATTACCTGGTTATTTTTAAACGCAAGGGCGAAGATAAAAATATTGTGAAGGTTGATAAGCCCGCCATTACACCAGTTGAAACAAACCGGGATGCACAATCAACATTTGTGAAAACGGTGAACAACATGCCTGCAACAGCAGTGAAACCTGTGTTTCTTGATTATACAAAGGACCTGCAAAAAAGCAAGATAGGCCCTGCAGAAGTATTGTATGTGCAGAATAAAGACAATACAATTTTCAGGTTACAGTATCGGTTTGATATGGGCACCTGGAACAATAAAAAATTAGGCCTGGCTGCACAGTACCTGCAATTTTTGGGAACCGGTAAAATGAGTGCTGAAGACATTACCAAAGCATTTTATAAAATAGCTTGTAGTTTTTCTGTAGCCGCAGGTGCTGAGTTTACAACTGTAAATATTGAAGGTTTACAGGAAAATTTTACAAAAGCTGTAACGCTTTTTGAAACCCTGTTAAAAAATTGTGTGCCCGATGAAACGGCGTTAACAGCATTGAAGGCACGTATTACAAAATCAAGAGCGGATGCAAAACTAAACAAGGGTGCCATTATGAGCGGCCTTGTTGCTTACGCAAGGTATGGCGATAAAAATCCATTTAATTACACCTTGAGTGATGTTGAACTTACTACTGCAGGCTCTGCAGAATTGATGGATATTTTGCATAACCTAAACAGCTATTCTCATAAAATTATTTATTATGGACCGCAGTTATTGGTGCCATTGATTACAGGTTTAAAACAATTGCATATCATACCGGCAAGCTTTAAAAATGCACCAGCAAAAGTAAATTTTTTAAATGCGGTACAAAATAAAAACCAGGTGTTATTTGCCGATTACAATATGGTGCAATCAGAAATAAGGTGGGTTAGAAACACCAATATTTATAACGCTGCAGATGAGCCGGTGATTGATATTTTTAATAATTATTTTGGCGGTGGCATGGGTGCGCTGGTATTTCAAACCATTAGGGAATCGAAAGCACTTGCCTATTCTACCTTTGCCTTTTATGCTGTACCTGATAAAAAAGAAAACCCCTTTTATACACTGGCCTACGTAGGTTGCCAGGCAGATAAATTCAATGAATCTATTGTTGCCATGAACGAGCTGCTGAACGATTTACCCAACGTGGTAGAAAATATTAAATTTGCAAAGGCCGGCATTAAAAAAGATATTGAAACAGGCCGCATTACACAGGACGGTATTATTTTCGATTACCTGACCGCACAACGCAAAGGATTAGATTATGATATCCGTAAAAAGACTTACGCATCAGTTGATGCAATCGGTTATAATGAGCTGAAAAAATTCCATACCAGTTACATTGCCAACAAGCCCTATACTTATTGCATTGTAGCATCCAACAAAAAAGTGAGTGATGATGATATGAAGAAATATGGCGAAGTTAAGAAGTTGAGTTTGGAGCAGATATTTGGCTACTAATAAATATATTATCTGGTGGAATAAGAAAGAGCCTTCGTTATGGAGGCTCTTTTTATAGTTTAAATTATTTTACAATTTCCCGTTCAAAATTTCCTCCACCACACCAGGATCAAGCAAAGTACTTGTATCACCAAGATTAGCAGTTTCTCCTTCTGCAATTTTTCTTAAAATACGGCGCATAATTTTGCCGCTACGTGTTTTGGGAAGGCCGGTTACAAATTGAATTTTATCTGGTTTGGCAATGGCACCAATTACCCTGGTAACCGTTTGTAGAATATCTTTTCTTCTCATGTCTTCATCACCATGATGGCCACTGAAAATAACGAAGGCATAAATACCCTGCCCTTTGATGTCGTGCGGATAACCAACTACAGCGCTTTCCACCACACCAGCGTGCATGTTGATGGCATTCTCTACTTCAGCAGTACCAATGCGGTGACCACTTACATTCAGCACATCATCCACCCGGCCGGTAATGCGGTAAAATCCGGCATCATCTTTCAACGAACCATCGCCGGTAAAATACAAACCAGGATAAGTGGCAAAATAATTGGTGCGGCAACGCTCATGGTCGCCATAAGTAGTACGGAGTATGCCGGGCCAAGGGGCTTTTATGCAGAGGTTGCCTTTCAACAAACCATGCTCATCTTTTTCTGTTACTTCTTTACCATTTTCATCCACCAAAATTGGTTGCACACCAGGCATGGGTAAGGTGGCCCAGGTTGCTTTTGCAGGAGTAATGCCTGCAAGGTTAGAGATCAATACGCCACCGGTTTCTGTCTGCCACCAGGTATCTACAATGGGGCATTTCTTTTTACCGATGTGTTCATCGTACCAATGCCAGGCTTCTTCATTGATGGGCTCACCAACGGTACCCAATATTTTTAAGGAGGATAAATCTTTTCCTTTCAAAGGGGCCAACCCAAAGCCCATTAAACTCCTGATGGCGGTGGGGGCGGTGTACAAAATATTTACCTGGTGTTTATCTATCACATCCCAAAACCTGCCTGCATCCGGCCAGGTGGGAATGCCTTCAAACATCAGTGAAGTGCCGCCTGCAGCCAGCGGTCCATATACAATATAACTATGGCCGGTAATCCAGCCAATATCTGCAGTGCAAAAATGTACCTGCCCAGGCTGGTATTGAAACACATTTACAAACGTGTACGCTGTCCAAACCATGTAACCGGCCACGGTATGCACCACGCCTTTCGGCTTGCCTGTGCTGCCCGAAGTATATAAAATAAATAGAGGGTCTTCTGCATCCATTTCCTCTGCTGGAAAAGAAACCAGCCCATCTTTCTCTACCTGTCCTTCTGCAAATTCCATTTCATCTTCCCACCAAACATCCCGGCCTTTTATCATACTAACAGGCGTTCTTGTTCTTGTGTAGACGATCACTTTTTTAATGGTCTTGTTTCCTATCAGTGCATCATCAATTACATTTTTTAACGGAATTATTTTTTCACCGCGGTAAGCGCCATCGCAGGTTACAATAAATTCCGCCCCTGCATCATCCAGTCTGTCGGCAATACTTTGTGCACTAAAACCGCCAAAGATCACACTGTGTATGGCGCCAATTCTTGCACAACCCAACACTGCGTACGCCAGCTCCGGCACCATGCCCATGTAAATGCAAACCCGATCGCCTTTTTTTACACCATTGTTTTTTAATACCTGTGCAAACTGGCAAACCCTTTTGTGCAAACGGGCATAGGTAACTGTTCTCACCCTTTCTTCAGGATTGTTGGGCTCCCAGATAAAAGCAGGTTTATCTGCCATGGTA
>JANYFT010000191.1 GCA_025359625.1 Ferruginibacter sp. | reverse complement strand
ACAACTAATAACGACTGGAGGTTATTAAGATTGAGACATATTTGAAAATAGGGAATTAAAATACCATTAAGCCAGGTAATAAAACCAAAAACAAAAAAAAGTGCGCCAATAATAAATAAAGGATACCAGTTTGATTTTTTATCTGCCATAGTAAAGTTGTTGACGTTTTTTGTTCTACCTTTTATAAAACACCTCTATATAATTTAGGCGAGTTTAATTTATTGATTTTATTTTTGCAAAGTGCTTAAATTAATTGCCGGTCTAATAAATTAATTTTTAGGCAAAGTGTTTTTTAATACTCTAAGCCAGTTTTTATAAAATATGTTTTCGATATCCATTGTAGCATAACCTCTTGAGGTTAATATTTGCTCAAATTTTTGAATATCTGCAATAGTATCCATATCGTAGGGCGTTTGTTCTGTACCAAAAAGCCCATCCAAATCTGTTCCAAAACAAATATGATTTGAATTACCAAAAAGCTGGCATATATGATCAAAATGATCAAGCAACTTTTCTAAATTAATCCCTAATTGCTTTGGGTTATCTTTTCCCATATTATAATCCGTATGAAGCATCCATGCATCCAGTGCCCCACCAATTACACCTCCTCTATCACCAATTATTTTTAATTGCTCATCACTAAATTGTCTTTCACCTTTTATGATAGCCCTGCAGTTTTGATGGCTTGCCCAAACTACCCCGTTAAATATATCCATCGCTTCAAAAAATCCTGTATCAGTTAAGTGTGTCGCATCCAATGCAATACCCATACTATCCATATTCTTTAGCAATTCTTTTCCAATTAATGTTAAACCAGTTCCGTCGGAATGTGTCCCCGCTGCATAAAGGCCATTACCAAAATGTGCCGGGCCAATTGCTCTCAGCCCAGATTGATAATATTTTTCAAGATATTTTTTATTGATAATAGAATCTGCACCTTCTAAACTTAAAATAAAACCAATTGGTTTTATTTTATCAGTAACACTTTCACCCGCCCAAACTTTGAGATGATTTTCTAATTGATCTGCATTTTTTATTTGTACAAGCTCACCTTTTTCTTCCATTAATTGATACCAGGAGAGTTGCGCTTGTCCGTATGCGTAAGCCTGCTCCTGGGAGTGCCAGCCTGGCAAACCCAGTGAAGCTAAAGGGTTACCAAATTCTGAATACCTGGAAATAATTGTTACAATCGCCAGGCCCACATTTCCTTTTCTCATTTCGGGCAAAGCTACTGTACCGTTGCCCCTGTCTTGAGTGTCTGTCCACCCTAATGATTTTTCCTTTGCCCTTATTTCAAATACAGATTTGGTTAAATCCCTGTTTAAGAAAATGGCATTTGTTGCCAGGTCTAAATGTCCGTCGATTGTAAACATGAATTATTATATTTTTACAGGATATTTTTTACACCCCAATCAATGCCGAAAATATAATTGATTAACTAAATATTCTTCTCTTCAGTAATCAGAATATTTTTTTCAGCTCCTTTTAATTGGTTAGTAGGTAAGTTATCATTAAAAGCCTGCACTCTTTTTTCAACAAGATTTATAGGATATTTATTTGACAATTCCCGGATGTCAAAAGCAAACTCTTCATACGCTTTTTCCCATTCTGCTGCCTCTTGTTTAGTATAATTATAAAACCCTTTGCCGTTAGTAATGCCAGTTCCTCCATCTTCTGCAATATGCTTAATTAAATTGGGGACTTCTGTTTGATTATTTAAGGTGGGAAAAAGGTCTTTCATTACATTATAATAAGCCTGTAAGCCTGTAATATCCATATACCTGAACAGGCCGCAAAAGGGCATCCAATGTCCTCCATCATTTCTGCAACTACGGTCAACATCTTCTATAGTGGCATACCCGTTTTCTACTAAATAAAAAGCCTCCCGGTACATGGCGTACATTATTCTATTTGTAATAAAGCCACGGATATCTTTTCTTAATAAAGTAGGTTCCTTGCCCCAACTTGTCGCAATTTTATATAAGTTTTCGGCAATGGCAATATCTGTTTTTGTACTGCAAACTATTTCAAGAAATTTTGTTGTGAATGCAGGTTCTGCCCAGTGTACACCAATAAATCTATTGGCATATTGTACATGTTCTTTCAAAAAATCTATAGGTATTGCGGAGGTATTGGTGGTAAGTATGGCTTCGGCAGAAATATGTTGTTCAATCTTTTGATAGACCAATTTTTTTATGTCAATATTTTCAGTGACACATTCCATTACCAAACCACAATTTTTTAAATCTTTGTAATTTTCTGTAAAAGTTACTTTATTTAAGTAATCCGCTACACAGTCAAAAATCAATTGATGTTTGTAAGATTCATTTAAGTAATGAGTAATCCATTCAGGTGCATGGTTTAAATCTTCACTGATTGGTGCTACTGCAATAACCTTGCAGCCCGAAATCAATAAAGCTGTAATAATACTGGAGCCCATAAGCCCTAATCCAACTACACCTATTTCTATCTTCTTTTCTTGTTTATCCATTTTTTAAAGTATAATTTTTTTAATAAGGTACTTACCTCTTAATTAAGCCCCATTATTATTGAAGTTCATTTTTATATTCCATGCATTATTATAGGTAAAAAATTAATCGTCAATATGCTTTAAAACTTTATCAGCTGCCTTCAGAGCAAAATCAATATCTGCTTCAGTATGTTTAGTTGAAATGTACCAAAGTCCCCTACCAATAACCCTTATCCCTTCATTTTGTACGCCTGCAATAAGTTTGCCCAACTTTACTTTATCATAATTTAGTACATCCCTGAAATCTTTTACTTCAGGTTGATTGATAAATCCTGTATGAAACATAGGACCTAAACCTTGTACAACTAAATTTTGTTTGTACTTTTCGTTACAATATATAAGCCCATCCATTAGGCGCTTGCCTAACGAAAATAGCTTTGTGTAAACCCCCTCTTTTTCTAATAATTGAATGGTAGCAAATGCTGCAGCCACTGTTGGGTTACTCGAGTTCATAGTGCCTGCATGTATCACTGTGCCATCTACTAATGATTGCATCCACTCGTGTTTACCAACAATTGCAGATATAGGGTATCCACTTGCCATTGCTTTAGCAAATATTGACAAGTCTGGAGTAACACCATAATAGCGTTGAGCCCCCCCAAGTGAAGTTCTGAAACCTGTTATCACTTCATCAAATATTAAGGCAATTTTGTACTCATCGCAAAGTGTTCTTACGCCTTGCAAAAATCCTTCAACTGGTGTAATACAGCCATTGTTACACATTATCGGCTCCATAATAATTGCTGCCGTATCGGAATGATTTTCTTTTAAAAAATTTTCAATTAAGGATAAATCATTCCACGGAAGTATAAAAAATTCTTCGTTCACCCTTTCTGGTAAACCAGATGACCAGGGGAACACTTCGGGGCTTTCTCTTGACCCTAATGCATCTGCTGAAGGTGTTGTGATACCCCAGGAAACATTATCTAACCAGCCATGATAATGGCCCTCGAAACGTAAAAATTTTTTCTTACCTGTTTTGGCCCTTGCAACACGAAGGGCTGTTTGCACTGCTTCGGAACCATCCAAACAAAAACGAACCAGTTCAGCGGAGGGGATATTTTTTTGCAGCTTTTCTGCCAGTTCAATTTCTAATAAATGCTGCCCTGCAAAAAGTTGTCCCTTTCTGCTATATTCTTCTATAAGGTTCAAAACATACTCATTACTATGCCCAACTATCATTGGACCCTGGCTCAGGGCAAAATCAATATATTCATTTCCATCTGCATCATATATTTTACTGCCTTTAGCATGAGTATAAAAAAGGGCATGGGGATAGTTAAATTTCCTAAATTCTGAAGAAACACCTCCTGCAAGTGATTTTTTTGCTCTTTCTACTAAAATTGAAGAATAGTGATAACTTTGCATATAGATATTATGTAATTAACTAAAAATAGATTGGTTAATTTTTACAGATGAAATAATTTTTTGCTTTAATACACTGCTTTCTGTATTTAATGAAAACTAGTTGGCGATTTAAATACATTATAAAAATAATTGAGTCTCAGTTAGGTATATAATACTTTTCTGCACAAAAATGATACTTCGCCACTTTTTTAAAGCCATCATTTTTTTTACAGGAATTTAATTTTAATTTCATAAAAAGTTTTAGTTATGAAAGCAGTAGAGGTACGTTTGTTAAAAGAGTACGACAAATCTTTTTTAGTATTCCATGAAACCAATCCATTTTCCCGATGGCATTTTCATCCAGATCTTGAATTAGTTTTAATTGTTAAAGGCTCAGGAAAGAGAATGGTAGGCGATTCTATTGATAGGTTTGAGGATGGCGATTTAGTATTTATGGGATCAAATTTACCGCATGAATGGTTGTGTGACGATGTTTACTATTATAATAAAAGTGGGTTTCAAGGAGAAGGGATTGTTATACAGTTTTTACCAGACTTTTTGGGTACCACTTTTTTTAAAATACCCGAAAACAGAAAATTGAATAAAATAATTAATGAAGCAGAAAGAGGTTGCCTTATAAAAGGAGTAACCAGGGAAAAGATAACAGGGATCATGAAAAAAATAATTTTACAAACACCGGATGAACAGTTGTTTTCCTTATTTTCTATTTTTCAATTACTGTCAAACTGTACCGAATATAAATTATTATCCTGCCCTAATTTCTTTCAATCTTTTGAAGCAGATGGCTACGACCCAATGAAAAAAGTGGCGCACTACATTATGCAAAATTTTCAAGACCCTATTAACATCAAAAACCTATTGAGCATAGCCAATATGTCAACCACTTCCTTTTCTGTTTTTTTCAAAAAAACTTATAATATGACGTTTAAAGAATACCTGGTTAAAGTAAGGGTAGGTTATGCATGCGGCTTACTGGAAGATAAATCTAAAAGTATTTCGCAGATATCTTTTGAATCCGGTTTCGAAAATCTATCAAATTTCAATCGTCTGTTTAAAAAAGTTAAAGGCTGCACTCCTTCTGAATTTAAAACAAATTTGAATAAAAGCGAAATACTAAAAGAGTATTATGAAGAACATGAACAGAAATAATACCGGGATTTTATGATTATATACTTTTAAACGTCACCTGTATCGTATTTTCGAAAAAGCTGTATGTAAGTAATCACTAACGAACATAAAAAAGAAATCTTTGAATAATATGCCTGCTCATTAGATTTTAAAATCAGCCAGTTACTCTTTATCCGGTAATGAAAACCATTTACTCTATTAATAATGCTCATCCATTCAGCGGTAAGGGTTATTACAATCCGTGTGTTGTGTTTCAATAAAAGGGTAAAAAATGATTGCCGGATTTACTACTGGAAGTCTTCATTAAAGACGTATAATATATCCACTGTAAACGAATAAAATCACTTGCAGTTGACTCAAATCTTATCGACTTGACGTGCCAGGCCATTTTAATGTTTTATCACATAAACGGGCATATATTTTTGGGGAAGTTTACACCCCCTGGTTCAACTACTGAAAATAATAGGATATTATCGGGCTTGTTTTGCTCTATGAGGACTTTACCCAATGCAAACGGCAAGCACGGTGAATGTCAAATCCTCTTTTCCCTATTACCTTATCTACCATTACAGTAGTTAGGTGGGTGTAAAGCGTTTCCATTTTAATAACACCATCTGGCGGGTTGGGTGTTATTTGTAGCTTTTACTTTGTTTTTGTAAACTACTTCAACATCTCAAACCTGTTTAATTATAGTAAATTTTTTAGCTGTTCCATAACATTTCATTTAAAGATTTTAAAATTATTTATGGAACTTCCACTCCCTTTTGGCGACCAAAGCAATGAAGCATTTAAAATAAACTCAATAAATATTTATTGTAAAGTATTGCATGAAGCCAACGAGCCACTCCCTCAAGCGTGGCTCGTTTCCAGGCTTTAAAAGTCTTAGAAGCTGTTTGAATTAATTATTTAGATTTTTGTATGTGTATAAGTTGAGAAGTAAAATTGGATAAAAATAAAAGTTGCCCGATAGTAGTGGAATGACAAAACCCCACCACTTTTCAAGCAACTTTCAATGGCAAAT
>JANYFT010000163.1 GCA_025359625.1 Ferruginibacter sp. | reverse complement strand
CCCAACTCTTTATGCACTTTTGCTGTAAATAATAAAATGAAATTTCAATTTTGGACAATCGGGAAGGCGCATGAAAGCTATGTTAAAGAGGGTGTAGATCTATTTACAAAACGTATTGCCAACTACTATCCGGTTGAATGGAAGATTATTGCGATGCCCAAAAACGCGGCTACTTTAAGTGAAACGTATCTTAAAAAAAAAGAAGGGGAAATTATTTTAAGTGCCTTGCAAAAAGACGATTACCTGGTATTGCTGGAAGAAAGAGGCAAACAACTCAACAGTGAGGGTATTGCTGCATTCATCCAATCCAGAGGCAATGAAAGTGTAAAGAATATTATTTATTTAATTGGCGGGGCGTACGGTGTTAGTGATGCTGTTATGGAAAGAGCTAATTATAAATGGAGCTTATCACAGTTGGTTTTTCCACATCAGTTAGTAAGGCTTATTGTAGCCGAACAGGTGTACAGGGCCTGCAGTATTAACCGCAACGAAAAATACCATCATAGTTAAAATAAAACAATAGTTTTGGTGCTCAATTTATATGTATGAATTTTTCAAGTGCCCCTGTAACTTTCAGCCTGATAGCCATCAATGTAATCATATCGCTTATTGGTTTTTCTAATGCAGATTTTTTGGATAAAGCCATGATGTGGCCCTACCGTGTTAAAAGAGAAAAACAGTATTATCGTTTTATTTCTTCAGGTTTTATACATGCTGATTTCATTCACCTGTTGTTCAATATGTTTAGCTTTTATTTTTTTGGCACTGCTATTGAATTCTATTTCTCGCAATATGGATTAGGGGGAAATGTATCTTACCTGTTACTCTATTTTCTGGCAATCATCGTTTCGGACATACCAAGCTATTTAAAATACCAGGATGAGCCAAGGTACAAATCGCTGGGGGCTTCCGGCGCAGTTTCTGCAATTATTTTTGCCTGTATATTATTTCAACCCTGGGGCACCATTCTTATTTATTTTATCCCTATGCCCTTTATTGTTTTTGCTTTTGTTTACCTGGGCTATTGTGTTTATATGTCGAATAAAAACATCGGACACATAAACCATGATGCACATTTATGGGGGTCGTTATTTGGCTTAGTTTTTACAGTTGCATTGATTGCTGTGCTGGCGCCACAAATGTTTACGGTAATTGTCGAAGAGCTTTCGCACCCTCATTTTGGCAGGTAGATAATTTTTAAAATATTTTTTGTTGCAGGGGTAATTTTAAAACGGTCATCAATACGCATGCCCACCACCCAGAGTATCTTTTTATTCATCTCAATCACCCATGTATTTTCTTTTTGAGGCAGCGATAATTTCTGATCATTAAAAAAGCGATTCAGTTTCTTTTTCTTTTTCATTCCCAGCGGATAAAAATAATCGCCCTGCTTCCACTTGCGAAGCAATAGCGGGAAAATAATTTCAGCGGCATCAAGCATGGCTATTGAACTGTAAGTAGGATGTTGCGCCTTTAATATGGCAAGCCTTTCAATCTGCAACTCCCCTGCTTCAAAGACAATCTTTTTATTTTTTTCTTCAATTAAAATATTTTGAGCTTCCGTATTTTGAACAGGCGCAATGAGAAGCCAGTTGCGGTTTTTTATGACACGATGTGTTTGCGATTGAATGTATTTACCTGTTTCGCTTTGCAGCAAAGCAATGGCTTCATCTGCCTGGTGTGCAGTAAAGTCATAGTCTTTTATGATCTCGTATACAACAGTGGCCAATGGTACTGTTTTCAATAATTTCAAAACAGGAATATGTACTTCCCTGCCTTTAAGCACTACCAATTTTTTTATATGCAAGGCAATAGACTGTCGGTAGAGCATTTCTGTTTCGGTAAACCGTTGAATGTTTTTTAGGATATTTTCTTTTGCTTCCGGAAAACTTTGACTCACCAATGGCAGAATGGTATTGCGGAAATAATTGCGGGTATAATCATTTTCAGCATTGGTATGATCGGTTACAAAGGCAAGATTATTGGTTGTTATAAAAGCTTCCAGCTCTGTGCGCCTGACAAATAATAAAGGCCTGACAATTTTACCATGCTTAGGTAAGATGCCCCGTAAACCTTTAATACCAGTGCCCCTGAAAAAGTTCATCATCACGGTTTCGATATTGTCATCAGCGTGATGTGCCGTTACGATATAATCAAAACTACTTTCTGCACGCAGCATTTCAAACCAGTTGTAGCGCAGATCACGTGCTGTTTCTTCAATTGATTTTTTTGTGGTCGCGGCAATGATAGCGGTATTAAAACTGGTTACATAAAAAGGTACGTTGTATGTTGCAGCAAGAGTCTGAACAAATTTTTCATCATTGTCACTCGCTGCAGCCCTTAATTTAAAATTACAATGGGCGATTGCAAAATCGTAGTTAGCCTGTTTGCACAATGCACATAACACAACAGAATCTACACCACCACTAACAGCCAGCAACAGTTTATTTTTTGGCTGAAAAAGGTTTTCCTTTTTATTGTATTGTATAAATTTTTTTAAAAGCTCCATGTTTAAATGTGTAACCGATAATTAAAAATTAATACGAATTGAAAGCAAAAGATGCCATGAAATAATGTAGTACAAGAGTGCGACGCAACGATTTACCACATTGTTTTGTAGCCAGGACAAAAACAATAAACCAACAACATAAAAAACAACTGCAAATAATAGGGACATGCCTTTGGCCACCCCTTTAGGGGACGGGGGTTGCCCTACTCTTCCAAATCTTCCAACGCTCCCTGCAACTCATTATACGAATGTGTATCCCCTGCCCTTTTTGCTTCTTCCATGCCTCTTTTATAAATTCGTATGGCTCTTTCAAAATCTGCCACCCGCTCTAATAATTTGCCTAAATGATAATAAGAACCCACATAAGTTGGCTCCCTTAATAAGATTTCGTTAAACAGTTTACGGGCCTCATCATCATCACCCACTTTGATGTATTCCAGTGCCAGTGCATGTTGCAGAAAACTATCCTTGCCTGAAGTTTTTAAATATTCCAATAATTTTTCTATCCGGCTCATGTAATAATAATTTGGGTGTTTTTTATTTTATTTATCTGAACAACACTTATCTTTGTTATTAGTTGCATAAACAACTTTATTTCCTCACCCCTGTCATCTGTCCACAAAAGATGGGAGGAGAAAAAAACTTGCATGAAAATCTTAGTCTGTATCAGCAAAACACCTGATACCACCGCAAAAATAGCCTTCGTTGATAACAATACGAAATTCGCTGCTGATGCCATACAGTGGATCATTAATCCTTACGATGAATGGTATGCTTTAGTGAGGGCCATTGAACTGAAAGAAGCAGATGTAACCACGGCTATTCACCTGGTTACGGTGGGCACTGCCGACACTGATCCTATCATCCGTAAAGCACTGGCATTGGGTGGCGATGAAGCCATTCGGATAAATGCGGATAGCCATGACAGTTATTACATTGCTTCGCAGATTGCCGCTATTGCAAAAGAAGGTATTTACGACTTGATTTTTACAGGCAAAGAAACGATTGATTACAATGGATCTTCCATCGGTGGTATGGTTGCCGAACTGCTTGACCTGCCTTATGTATCGCTGGCAACAAAATTTACATTGGAAGGAACAAGCGCCATCATCATCCGTGAAATTGAAGGTGGAGAAGAAACCGATAAAGTGCAACTACCCGTGGTAGTTAGCTGCCAAAAAGGAATGGCAGAGCAACGCATCCCAAACATGAAAGGTATTATGGGTGCAAGAAGTAAACCTTTAAAAGTTGTGGAGCCTGCTGCTGTTGAGGCTTTCACTAGTATTGCATCTTTTGATTTACCTCCTGCAAAAGCCGGTGTTAAATTGGTAAGTGCCGATAATCCGGAAGAACTGGTTAGGTTGCTACATGAGGAAGCGAAAGTGATCTAGTTGAATGGATAATTTTTTCTGAGTCAATACAACCGCTATGAGGAACATTGTTGTGTCACTCCCTTGTACAAAAATAGCTTGGTGGTACAACCCTTCAAATAGCTACCGTATTTGTTCTATTTATAAAAGCTCAATTTAAAAAAAAGTTTAAACTTTGTACTATGAGTGTGTTAATTTTTCTTGATCAAGCCAATGGCCAAATAAAAAAATCGTCTCTAGAAGCTGCTGGTTATGGCGCTGCAATTGCTAAACAAACTGGCTCTGCTGCAGAAGCAATTGTGTTGGGTACGGTTAGTGATGATCTTAATGAATTAGGGCATTACGGTGTTACAAAAGTGCATACCGTAAAAAATGATGCCCTCAACAATGTGGATGCACAGGTATTTACTAAGATCATAGCTGATGCAGCAACAGCAATTGGTGCAACCGTAATTGTGTTTTCCAATAACTTTAATGGGAAAGCCATTGCGCCACGGTTAAGCGTAAGATTAAAGGCTGGCCTCGTTTCGGGCGCTGTTTCCTTACCTGATACCAGCAATGGTTTTATTGTAAAAAAGAATGTATTTAGTGGTAAAGCATTTGCCAATGTTGCCATCAACACCGCTATTAAGATTATTTCATTGAATCCTAATTCCTTTACTGTTTCCTTAACAAATGCTACTGCCGAAGTAGTGGAGTTTGCGGCTACTGTAGATACTGCAAAAGTTCAGGTAACCGATACTAACAAAATTGTTGGAGAAGTACCTTTGAGTGAAGCAGAAATTGTGGTAAGCGGTGGCCGCGGTTTAAAGGGTCCTGAAAACTGGGCACTTGTTACCGATCTTGCGAAACTATTAGGTGCTGCAACTGCCTGCAGCCGACCCGTTGCAGACATTGGCTGGCGGCAACATCATGAACATGTTGGTCAAACTGGTTTGGCTATTGCACCCAATCTTTATTTTGCTATTGGTATTTCTGGTGCCATCCAGCATTTAGCCGGTGTAAACAGAAGCAAGACCATTGTGGTGATTAATAAAGACCCTGAAGCCCCCTTTTTTAAGGCAGCAGATTATGGTATTGTGGGTGATGCTTTTGAAGTAATGCCCAAGGTTATTGAGGCGGTTAAGAAGATGAAAGGAGTAGCCTAAAAATATTAAGTAATTATTTAAAGCCTTTCAAATACTATTGAAAGGCTTTTGTTTTTTATATTTGCTTTTTGAAGCTAACTTACTCCCTTTGACGAATCTATAACATGAAGAAAATAGAATTAGAAATAGTAGCCCTTTCGCACAGCATTACCCAAACACACTCTTATGCGGTAGTATTGGGAGAAGTGAATGGCTTGCGCCGGTTGCCAATAGTAATTGGCGGTTTTGAGGCACAGGCTATTGCAGTAGCCCTGGAGCGAATGAGCCCAAGCCGCCCGCTTACGCACGACCTGATGAAAAACTTTATGATGGCTTTTAATGTTGAGTTACACGAGGTAATAATCAACGATTTACAGGAAGGTATTTTTTACAGCAAATTAGTATGCAGCAGCCAAAATGATACGGTAGAAATTGATTCCCGTACCTCCGATGCATTGGCCCTGGCTGTTCGTTTTGGTTGTTCTATTTTTACCTACGAAAATATTTTAGAAAACGCAGGTATATTGATGGAGAATGATGAAAAGAAAAAGAAATCAACTGCACCAATCACTACAGAAACAGGCGGGCACGATGATTTGCAAAAGTTATCAATAGAAGAATTACATGCCCTGCTGAATGAGGTGCTGGAACAGGAAGATTACATAAGGGCCATAGCCATCAGGGATGAAATAAAAATCCGGAAATAGCAGATTCAGGGGTAATTGATAATGGGTTTAATGAGTAATATTTTTAATGCATAGCTTCTTTCAAAAATTAATATTTGGTATTTCTGATTAAGATAATTGCCCCCAATTTGGAATCATTATCAATTAAAAAATGTTCTATTAAAAAACATGCTCGTCTTCCCTAATTGTAAAATTAATCTTGGCCTGCGGATCCTAAATAAACGACCGGATGGTTACCACAATATTGAAACTATTTTTTACCCGGTTCCTTTAAAAGATGCTATTGAAATAATTCAGCCAGGCAATATAAATCCGGTACAATTTAGCATTTCCGGGCTCGGCATTTCCGGAGATGCTACCGATAACCTATGTACCAGGGCATACCAGCTGCTTAAAAAAGATTTTCCAAAACTACCTTCCGTAAAAATTCATTTACACAAAACTATCCCGATGGGTGCTGGTTTGGGCGGTGGCTCTGCCGATGCCGCTTTTACCTTACAATTATTGAACAATCAATTTCAGTTGAATTTATCAACCAGTCAGCTTAGCGGATACGCTGTTCAGTTGGGGAGTGATTGTCCGTTTTTTATTTT
>JANYFT010000148.1 GCA_025359625.1 Ferruginibacter sp. | reverse complement strand
TGGAAAAAGAATATTTGTACGGGCAACCCTTTGTTTGTAAACTGCATTTACATTTGTATAAACCATCATCAGCCCGATTAGATTTTTTATGGATATAGCTCAACTGATAAGAGAAGCGAAGCAGGGAAGTGCCTCTGCACAGAAATGCCTGTTCGATTTGTTGAGTGACAGGATGATGCTTGTTTGCCGCCGCTATGTAAAAAGTGCAGAAGATGCAGAAGAAGTATTGCTGGATGGGTTTTATAAGTTCTTTAAAAATTTATCGTCTTTTAATTTTCAGGGAGATGCGGCATTGTATGTATGGTTAAAGAAAATTATGGTCAACGAATGCCTGATGCTGTTGCGAAAAAAAAATGTATTCACCATTGTTACAGAAGCAACGGCAGAAGACTTGCCTTTGGAAGAGGAAGCACTGAATAATTTATCCGCCAAAGAGATTTTTAATTTGATTGTTCAGTTGCCGGTTGGCTATCGCACGGTATTTAACCTGTATGAAATTGAAGGCATGAATCACAAAGAAATTGGCGGGCTGCTGGGTATAGCAGAAGGCACTTCCAAATCGCAATTGAGCAAAGCAAAATTATTATTACAAAAAAATTTATTACAAAATGGAAACGGGTATGTTAAACGAAAATCCAAATAATTTAAACTGGAAAAATAAACTGGAAGATGCAGGTGGTTTACCCGAAGAAATTCTGGCAGATAAAAATGCGACCTGGGAAAAACTGCACAATCGCTTAGTGCCAAAACCACGCCGTAAAAGAATTGTGTGGTATTGGGCTGCTGCCGCCTGTATTTTGATAACGATAATTATTCCATTATTAAAAGCAGATAAAAAACATGATTCAGTTGTAAAAAAGGCATCTCCCCAGGCTATACCAAAGAAAGGATTCGTTAAAAAAGTTGTGCCTTTACAAGAAGAAAAAATAATGGCAATTGCAGCTAAAGAAATTAAAAAAACTGTAACCCTTACCCAGGACGTTCATTTAAAAAGTGAGGTACTTTTATCAAAAGATATCTTACAAAAACCAGCAATCGTCTCACCGAAGTTAAATACGCAGAATAATATTCCACCTGTCCAAATAATGGAACAGATGCCCGTGCAGGAAATGCCGGTTGCAAATGTGATTGCGTTACTGGGTAACACAAAAAAATTAAAAGTAGTACACATTAATGAACTGGGCGACCCGATACCAGAAACGCATAGTAAGCAGCGTATTACTGATTACCGGCCTATACAAATAAGACTCATTAACCAGGAAGTATATTCAACAGCATTACCTTCTATAAACAATCCAGGGTTTAATATTTTTAAAACCGGCAACGCTCCATCAAACTAAAATAACATGAAAAAAACTATTTGTTTACTGGTGCTTTTAACAAGCATCACAGAAATCCTTTGTGCCCAAAGTAACAGATCTGACAAGGCTTTTGAAGTGCCTGAAAATATTATAATCAACCGGCGCTTTTGGGTAAACCTTGATAAAGGCAATAAAATGCAAATTGAGCTGACGGATATTAATGACCTAAATGCAGTTGCAAATATTGACTCGCTGCTGCAAACATTTTTAATAGATATTGCGCCGTTAAAAGATTCACTTTCAGATCCGCTTACCTCAAAGCGTATTGATTATATCACCGATGCACAGGGCCGTAAAAAAATAAGGTTTCAACAGTTGCAACCAAAAGGCGCAAGCTTTCTTATCAATAAAGGGGAATTGGCATCGTTAAGAACAGAACAGGATACCATCCACATCATTGGTATTATTATTACTCCCCCAATACCAAAAGAAAGGATCAGCCGTACCAATCCACGCTATTATCATTTTACTTTTTTTCTAAACGATATGAATGAATTAACCGGTTATATGAATGGGATATTAAAGCAAAAAATTGCCACCATTCAAAAAAATGTGAATGGTAAATGGCCGCTGATATTGGGAGGAGGTGACCATTACCTTAAAACTGACAAGACCATCAGTGCCGGTGCACCTAGAGGTTTTACACCAAATGGAATGGGAGATTTTTTACTATTGAATTTGTCTGTTAATGTTCAGAATTACAAAAATTATTTCGTTCCCTCTTTTAGCATGGGGACACGGCTTACATTAATCAACCGGGACAGGACTTTTAAATGGGAGCCAGGATTATTTTGGGAGCCACATTTTATATTTGCTAAAGACAATCAGAATAAACTGCGTACGTATAGAAACGATTTTCTTACTTTAACCTATGCACAGGGCGGCACAAAAGATCATGATGCCAAAAAAGATTTTGCCTTTAGTGCAGTATTATCCCTTGGTTACCTGATTCACCGGGACGGAGAATTTTTTGATAAAAAAACTTTTCGGTTTGGTGCCGGTAAAATTCAATTGGCAAAAACAAACATTGAGCCATGCCTTTATTTCAATAATTTTTTTAGAGGGGTAACGCCGGGTATCAGGATTAGTCAGTTCTTTTGATGAAAACAGTCTTCGGGAAAATGAGATTAAAACAACCTTCTTTAATCATTCTTTAAAATGCAAAAGCATTGCTTATGAACAGGATTATTTTATTATTAATGTTGTTGTATTTGGTGAGCTGTAACACTACCAAAAAGCAAGATGAGGTATTATACAAAGCAGGGTTTAAAACCATCCATGCAGTTGACAAATCAAGGATTTATAAACCTAATACAGACACAACTGATTACCTGCATTACAGGCCACTTGATATTGATGTCTGGTACCCGGCAACAGCATCCACCACAGACCAGGCTTTTTTATTTAGAAATATATTGGGGCTTTTTGATCAAAGAGCAAATTACTATACCGCATCAACTGCAGGCAATGGATTGTCGCAACAGGTAGCGCAATTATTTTGTACTGGTTTTAAATGTGCTGATACAAGTACATTGCTGAATTATAGAACCAGCAGTTTTAAAGATGCGGCAGTTGTTGAAAGCAAATTTCCATTGATGATTTATCTTACTGCCTATAACGGGATGAGTTATGAAAATTTTTCACTGTTTGAAACCTTGGCGCAGAAAGGGTTTGTGGTGGTTTCAATCAGTTCTATCGGGCGCTTTCCCGGCGATATGACCATGAAGAAAGAAGACCTGATGGAACAGGTGAACGATGCTGTTGTTACTTTAAATGTGTTGAAACCGGAAACTAATATCGACTTTACAAAAATTGGTATTGTGGGTTATAGCTGGGGCGGATTAGCAGGAGCTGTTGCTGCAAGTAAAATTCCCAATGTTGCATGTTTAGTTTCTTTGGATGGCAGTGAGTTTCATCATTATGGAGAGGCAAAAGAGGAAGATGATGATTTTGATAAAATTAAAAATGCCAACGACTTTAAAAACATGCAGCTTGCCATGCCTTACCTGCGATTAGAAAGTTCACCCATAGATAGTGCCCACAAAAAAGATGCGGTTTATAATTTTTTAGAAAAGCTGTCCGGAGACAAACAAATATTTAAAATAGATTCTGCCCAGCATGAAGATTTTGGTTGCATGTCGCTGGTAGTAAGAGTGGCTGGTAAATGTAAAGACAATAATTACTTCAATACAATTTCAAAATTAGCGGTGAGTTTTTTGGAAGAGCATTTGAAAAATAAAAATACCTTTTCACAAACAATTGCCGGGGAAATAAATAAAACGATCAGTAAGAAATAACACAACCTTCCACCTGCTTAAAACTTTAATAAATTAAACAAAGGGCAAATGAAAATTTATAAAAACTATTTACTGTTTTTAATTCTTATTTGTGTAAGTCCCTGTCTTATTTTTTCTCAAAATAATTCTTCGGTTAATGAAAAGGAAAATGCCGGTGTTCAGTTAAAAGGGTTAATAACTGATCGTGTAAATAGGCTTCCATTGGCTTATGCAAGTATTGGGATTTTTAATAAACCGGTTGGTACGGTTTCAGACTCAGCAGGAAATTATACATTGCAGATGAGCGGGGAAAATATGGCCGATACTTTACAAATTAGTTTGGTTGGGTATGAAACGATGAAGATGTCGATTAAGGAATTTTTAAGCGAACCAGAAAAAAATATCAGTTTGGTAAGAAAAAATAACCTGATGCAGGAAGTTGTTGTAACCAATAATAAAACCAACACTGAAATCATTGGCAGGGAGAAGAGCAGCAAATTTTTGCGGCTGGCACTGCACAATACGAATGCTCCGGAACTTACTATTGGTTCAGAACTTGGCATGAAGATAAAAACCAACCGAAACAATGCTGTGTTGAAAAACCTTAACTGGAACATTGCTGCCAATAATTTTAACCGCATTAAATTCAGGATAAATTTATACTCTATAAAAAATGATATGCCCGATACCTTGCTCAGCAGTAAAGCTATTTTTGGCCAGATTGATAATTTTAAAACGGGCTGGATACAATTTGATTTAGCGCCATATAATATTAAGATCAACGGCGATTTTATTATTACTTTACAATGGATTGAAAGCACGATGGATAAGAAAGAAAAGCCTGTAACCCTTATCCCTGTTAGCTTATCGTTTGCTAAAAATTGTTATTTCAGAATAGCCAGCCAGGATAAATGGAGTAAGAAGGGGATAAAACTGAGTTACTATGTTACGCTGGCATATTGATTTTTATAAAGCAGTTTTACTATGTATAAAACACTATCGTTTTCATTTCTTTTTGCAGTAAATTTTGCAGTATCATTTGGTCAGAATGCACCGGATAAGCAAATAAACGCTCTGGACGAAATGAGGGTTTTTGAACCTGTTGCCATGCAGCAGGATTTTAATTATCTGCGTAAGGCATTGGAAGATACTCATCCTGGTTTGTACAAGCACCAAACAAAGGAGGCCATGCAATATAAAATGGACAGTCTCTATCATCTTTTAAATAAACCTATGGCTTTTTTGGATTTTTATAAAATCATCGCTTACCTCATTGCCGAAGTAAAATGCGAACACACTTATTGCAACCCCTATGGTGATAATTATGAGAAGAAGATATTGCAATGGAAAATGATTCCAATGCAGCTACAGTTAACAAGTGATAAAGCCTACGTAGTTGTGAATGCAACAGCCGACACAAGCATTCATTTTGGTGACGAGATATTGTCCATCAATCATCGTCCGATTGATAGCATTAAACAGGTGTTGTACAAATACATGCCATCAGATGGGAATATGGAATCCAGCAAGGAAGAAGCGTTACAGAATTTCAGTTCTTTTAATATTGCTTACCATTTGTTTATTGAGCAGGCAACAGCATTTGATATGGATTTTAAAATTGCCGACGGTAATGTGATTCAAAGAAGTTTTCGCAATCCTCCGGTTCTTGCTGAAGTTGATCAACTTGCCCTGGCAAATGCCAACAATAAGGAATTATTTGCTTTTAGTAAACGCAATAGCAATAAAAGAAAAATCCCTTATCGCCTGGAGATAAACAAAGAAAAAAATACAGCCATTATTTATGCCCGTGAATTTGGTGGAGACAGGGATAAAGTGTTTAAACAATACGATGATTTTTTCACAAAGATTAAAACGGAAAAAGTTACCAACCTGGTTATTGACCTGTCTTATAACGGAGGTGGAGAAGAAGAGTATGCCTGTGAACTTCTTAGTTATTTGATTGACACCCCGACCCGTTTTATTGAAAATGAATATCTCATTAATATGGACGATGCTTATTTTAAAATGAGTAATATTCCCAAAGAAGCAAAAGAAAATAAAAAAGATTTTATAGATACTTTGTTGAATGGAAAATTCTATGTAAAACCATTGACTAAGTATTCAATGGAGCTTAAAGTTTTTCAGCCTAAACCAAATGGATTTAAAGGCAATGTTTATTTTTTTGTAAACGGTGGCACTTCATCAGCGGCCTCCACCTGTGCGGCCAATGCAAAGAGTCATCACCTGGCAACGATTGTGGGTGATGAAACCGCAGGAAGTTTTGCAGGTGGCGGTTCCACCAATGGTTTAGATCTTACTTTACCCAATTCAAAAATTGCTGTACATACATCCATTGTGTATTGTACATTTTCTACCTCGGGTGCAGATAAAGACCATGGCGTGATACCCGATTACTATTTTGTACCTTCATTTTTAGACATTACAAATTACTTTAAAAGTGATGTTGATGTCTGGCAGGCATTTATCTATGGTCTTATTAGTAAAAGGAAGTAGGTATGTAAAATTCAACATATTATTCAATCAATCTAAAAAACAAATCATGAAAAAAATCTTCTTCACCTTTATTGCAACATCTCTTTTAACAACTGTATTTGCACAGCTTGAAAACACAAGATGGAAGACAACACTGCAGATAAACGGGCCCGTTAATACAATAATGGATTTTAAAAAAGAGACTATTGCTATTTACACGGTTGCAGACAGTACTATGATTGAAACGATGACTTACACAAAGGATGATACTTCATTTACACTCCTGAAAACTGATGGACAAAGTGATTGTGGCAATAGTACTCCGGGCAAAT
>JANYFT010000135.1 GCA_025359625.1 Ferruginibacter sp. | reverse complement strand
TAAATTGGCGGATGAATACCTGCGTCTCTCTTACCATGGTCTGCGTGCAAAAGACAAAAATTTTTACGCAGATTTTAAAACTGATTATGATAGTACAATCGGTAAGATAAATATCATACCGCAGGATATTGGAAGAGTGTTATTAAATTTATACAACAATGCTTTTTATGTTGTAAATGAAAAATGGAAACAGCAGGCAGCTGATTATGAACCAACTATTTCTGTAAGCACAAAGAAAATTGGAGATAGACCCGATAGCTATCGGGTAGAGATAAGAGTAAGAGACAACGGTAACGGCATCCCGCAAAAAATAGTAGATAAAATTTTTCAACCATTCTTTACTACTAAACCCACCGGCCAGGGAACAGGATTGGGATTGAGTTTGGCTTATGATATTATTAAGGCACATGGCGGTGAAATAAAAGCGGAAACGAAAGAAATGGAAGGAACTGAGTTTGTAATAAGATTGCCTTTGTAAAAAACGAAAATTAATGTTTAAGCTGATATTATATACATTATTTATTCTGTTGCCTGTATGGGCAGCAGGGCAGTCATATTCAATTGATAGCCTTTTGCATAAGGTAATGGCCACTCAAAACGACACAGCAAAAATGGTATACTATAATGCCTTAGCGGAAACTTACGAAGAAACAAACTCAGACAGCTCATTTTTTTATGCGCAACAACAATTGGCGCTTGCCTTAAAATTGAAATTTAAATTAAACGAAGTACAGGCTTTGGCTCAAACGGGATATGCACTCCTGAACATGGGTAATTATCCGAGATCGTTACAAATACTCTTATCAGCACTTACTCTTAGTGAAGATCCAAATAATGAACGAAATATTCTTCCCGAAAAATACCTTGACATAAGATTTTTTAGTGAGCGTCCTCTGACAGCTCACACCCTTCGCATGAATATGTTAGCTATTGTTCATCATAACCTGGGCATTTTATATGGCAATACTAATGATTCTGCGAAAGAATTATTTCACTATTTGCTTGCAAGGCAACTTACCGAACAGACAGGTTACCTATATGAGTTATGTACGATAAACATGACCTTAGGGCGGGCGTATTTATCTCTTAAAAAACATGATTCTGCATTGCTCTGCGAACAAAAGGCTTATGAAATATCTATGCGAATGGGTTATAAAAAGTACATGGGCAGTATACTGCTAAATACCGGCAGGATATACTCTTCGCTGGAAAACACCCAATTAGCTAGTGAATATTTTAGAAAAGCATTGGCCGCAAGTACGGAACAAAAATATGTGAGAGGTGTAGTTGCCTGTAACCTTTCGCTGGCAGCCTTACACAGGCAATTTGGGGAGAAAGACTCTGATTATTATTATGCACACACAGCCTTACAGGCAGCACAATCTTTAAATGCTTCGGACTTATTGTTAAGGTCGTACACTGAACTGGGCGCTTTCTATCAATCAACGAATAACAATGATAGCCTTGTAAAATACCAGGGCTTGATGATTAAGATAAAGGACAGTCTCTTTAATTCCGGACAAACACAGCAATTTCAAAATATAGACTTTGACGAGCGGCAACATCAGCAGGAAATTAAGGCCGCTAAAAAAGAAATTCAAAACCGCCTGCGAATTTACGGGCTGCTGGCAGGGCTTGCCTTCTTTTTAATATTGGCGCTGATATTATGGCGTACTAACCTGCAAAGAAGTAGAACAAACACCTTGCTTCAGCACAAAAAAAATGAAATCCAAAACGCATTAACTAACCTTAAATCAACACAAGCTCAATTAGTGCAAAGGGAAAAGATGGCTTCCCTTGGTGAGCTCACCGCAGGCATTGCACATGAAATTCAAAACCCGTTAAATTTTGTAAATAATTTTTCGGAAGTAAATAAAGAATTATTGGTGGAAATGAAAGATGAAATGAGCAAGGGAAATTTAGAAGATGCAACAGCAATTGCAAATGATGTTATAGATAATGAAGAAAAAATAAACCATCATGGCAAACGTGCCGATGCCATTGTAAAGGGTATGCTGCAACATTCACAAAAAAGTACAGGACAAAAAGATTCAACTGACATCAACAAACTGGCAGATGAATATTTACGGTTGAGTTATCATGGTCTTCGTGCAAAGGACAAATCGTTCAATGCAAAATTTGAAACCGATTTTGATAATACTGTTGGTAAAGTAAATGTCATTCCCCAGGATATTGGTCGTGTGATACTTAATCTTATTAATAATGCATTTTATGCAGTGGATGAAAAAAAGAAATCACAACCAGTCGGATACGAACCAACTGTTTCTGTTAGTACAAAAAAGGAAAATGACAAAGTAACAATTAGCGTAAAAGATAATGGCAACGGCATCCCTCAAAAGATATTAGACAAAATTTTTCAACCATTCTTTACAACAAAACCAACCGGGCAAGGAACAGGATTGGGCTTGAGTTTAAGCTATGACATTGTTAAAGCACATGGTGGAGAAATAAAAGTAGAAACAAAGGAGGGCGAAAGAACAAATTTTAAATTTATAATACCAATTATTGACTGATGAAAGCATTCCTTACAATTGTCAATTTTATTTTTGTTTTTTATGCAACGGCACAAAATAAGACATCCGATTCAATAGAGTTGTCTGCCACTAATTTTTCAGCCCTTGACTCTCTTGAACGTATGTTGTCGGCACGCAAAGAAGATACTTCAAAGGTTTTGTTATTGTCAGAATTGTCTTTTGCATATGCTTTTCGGGAGGCTGAGAAGGGAGTTTACTATGCCCAACAAGGATTGCGTTTGGCAGAAAAACTTAATTATAATAAAGGAAAAGCTTTATGTAAGCATAATCTTGGATGGAGCTTTTGGGCTTTGGGAAACTATAACGCTGCATTGCAATTAGCAATAGACTGTCTGCATCAATTTGAAAATTTAAATGATAAACAATACATAGCGTTTAGCCATATTCTTGTAGCCAATGTTTACCGTGATATTAGTGATTATAAACGTGCACTTCCCGAGGCTTACAAGGCAACCGAAGTGCAAAAAGCCGGAGGCATTTCGGCACGGATAGGCTATGCCAATATTGGTGCTATATATGAATTGCAAAATCGGTTGGATTCTGCTTACACATATGTGCAAAAAGCTTACGACATTGATTTGAAGGATAATAATGGACAATGGGATTGGCTTTATTATCTTTTTGGCAACATAGAGGCGAAAAGGAAAAATTATGATGCGGCTCTTTTTTATTATCGCACTGCATTACCTATTGCACTTCGCACCAAGATTTATAAATCTATTGTAGAAGCACTTAATGGGATTGCAAATGTTTATAGAGAGATTGGTAATGAGGATTCTTGCATATATTATGCAAATGAGGTACTCCAAAAATGGGGTACAGTTTCCTACCAGAAAGGGATATTGCAGACTGCCAACATTTTAGCGTCAGTGTATAAAGTCAAAAATGAAAAAGACAGCACGATCAAATATCTTGAATATAGTGCCTCATTGAAAAATAACCTATTTAGCCAAGAGCAGGAAAGAGATATCCAAAATATGGCATTCAATGAACAAATGCGGCAGGACATTATAGACAGGGAACGCCAGCAATATCAAGACGATTTAAAATTTTATGGACTATTTTCTATAGGAATTATTTTTTTGGTAATTGCATTCATGCTTTGGCGTATTAATCAGCATCGAAAAAAGGCTTTTATACAACTTCAAAAACAACAAGAAGAAACCGAACGCCAAAAATTAAAAGCTGAAATTGCTTTGCAGGAGGTTAAATCCACTCAAGCCCAACTCATCCAATCAGAAAAAATGGCTTCACTGGGTGAACTCACTGCAGGCATAGCACATGAAATACAAAACCCATTAAACTTCGTGAATAATTTTTCGGAAGTAAATTCAGAATTAATTGATGAATTAGAACAGGAAGCCGACAAAGGAAATTTGGATGAAGTAAAAGCAATTGCAAAAGATATCAAAGAGAATGAACAAAAAATTAACCATCACGGCAAACGTGCAGATGCTATTGTAAAAGGCATGCTGCAACATAGCCGCAGCAGCAGTGGTGTAGAAGAGCCTACCAATATCAATGCGTTGGCTGATGAATATCTAAGGCTCGCCTACCAGGGCCTTCGTGCAAAAGACAAATCTTTCAATGCAACATTGAAAACTGATTTTGATGAGAGCATTGGTAGCATCAATATCATTCCACAAGATATTGGCAGGGTATTACTGAATTTATACAACAATGCTTTTTATGCGGTAGCAGAAAAAAATAAACAGGGAGATGAAGGATATGAACCAACTGTTTCTGTTAGTACAAAAAAGGAAAATGACAAAGTAACAATCAGCGTAAAAGATAATGGCAACGGCATCCCTCAAAAGATATTAGACAAAATTTTTCAACCATTTTTTACAACAAAACCAACCGGGCAGGGAACTGGATTGGGGCTATCTTTAAGCTATGATATTGTGAAAGCGCATGGTGGTGAAATAAAAGTAGAAAGTAAGGAAGGTGAAGGAAGTGTATTTATTATTCAATTAACTGTGTAATCTTATGCTCAAAAAAAATATACTTCTTTCTTTTTTATTCTTTTTACAACTTGTTGTAAACGCACAGGACAATGCAACCAATAGCAAAATAATAGACAGCCTTAAGTACGCACTTGCAAAAGCCAAAGATGACTCCACTAGGATAAAAACAATGGGTGGGCTTGGTTTTTCTTACCAGGTTTTAAATATTGATTCAGCTTTAAAATATACCAGTGCGGGAATTAATTTAGCCAGGCAAATAGGATCTGCCAAGGATGAGGCAAACCTGCTGGCAACCTTAAGTGGTATCATGAGCCAGCAAGGTAAATTCGCTGAGGCATTGAATCTTCTTTTTAAATCTTTGAAAATTGCTGAGGACAATAATTTTTCTTATGAAATTGCAAGAGCCAACCGAAGATTGGGAGGTGTATATTTTGATTTGGAAAATTTTCCTAAAGCGATAATATATGGCCTTAAGGCCTTGAAATTGGATGAGGAAAAAAAGTATAAGAGTGCCGGAACAGACCACATTACTTTAGCAAATGCATATGAAAAAATAAATAATCTTGATTCAGCAACATTTCATGCTGAAATGGCCATTAAAGAAAAAGATTTTCTTAATAACATTATACAGACAGCATACCGCATATCAGGAGATATCGAAGTAAAAAAAGGCAGGTATCAACAGGCAGACTCCCTTTTCCGTGATGGATTAGCACTATCCAAAACAAATAGTGATTTCTTCACCTGCTCAGAAATATATTCTTCAATCGCTACTATGTTCTTAAAACTCAATAAAAAAGATTCAGCGCTTTTCAATGCGTTAAAAGGGTTTGAATATGGAGAGAAGGTTTTATCTAAAAAAGGGATTATAGTTTCCGGAAGCCTGCTTGCGGAATTGTATGACTCAACCCAACCTGCAATGGCCCTTAGATATTGCAAAATTGTTGCATCCGAAAAAGATAGTTTATTCGGTATGGCAAATATTCAAACAATACAAAATCTTATTACCCGCCAGGAAGAAAAGGAAAAAGAATTAGAAGATACCCGTGCATCTTACCGAAACAGTTTAAAATTCTATGGCCTTTTAACCGGTATAATCGCACTGCTGATTATTGCATTTATTCTTTACAGGAATATGAAGCAAAAACAAAAAGCAAATGTTTTGCTGCAACACCAAAAAGAAAAAGTAGAAACAACCCTAGCCGAACTTAAATCTACACAAGCTCAATTGATACAATCTGAAAAAATGGCATCATTGGGTGAACTCACCGCCGGCATTGCACATGAAATTCAAAACCCGTTAAACTTTGTAAACAATTTCTCTGAAGTGAATAAAGAATTGTTAGGAGAAATGAATGATGAAATTGAGAAAGGAAATTTAGATGAAGTAAAAGCTATAGCAAAAGATATTATTGAGAACGAAGAAAAAATAAACCAGCATGGCAAACGGGCTGATGTAATTGTAAAAGGAATGTTGCAACATTCGCAGGCAAGTACAGGAAAAAAAGAGCCAACAGATATCAACAAATTAGCTGATGAATATTTGCGACTTTCCTATCACGGCCTTCGTGCAAAAGACAAAAACTTCAATGCCACATTGAAAACTGATTTCGATGAGAGCGTTGGCAACATTAGTATCATTCCGCAGGATATTGGCAGAGTGATTTTGAATTTGATTACGAATGCTTTTTATGCAACGAATGAAAAAACGAAACAACTATCGCAAGGATATGAACCAACTGTTTCAGTGAGTACAAAAAAGATGGCTGATAAAATAGAAATAAAAATTACAGATAATGGAGACGGCATTCCGCAAAAAATAATTGATAAAATATTTCAACCATTCTTTACCACCAAACCAACAGGACAGGGCACTGGCCTTGGTTTGAGCCTGGCTTACGATATTGTAAAAGCGCATGGCGGGGAAATAAAAGTGGAGACGAAAGAGAATGAGGGCACTGAATTTATAATTCAATTACCTTTATAATGAAAGCAATGATAAAGACAATAGCATTTACTCTTATTTTAGTTATCTCCGCTGTTTGTGTCCTTGCTCAAAACAAGAAAACTGATAGTCTGCTACGGCAACTTTCCACTGTAAAAAATGACTCCAGCCGTGTTTGGGTCTTAGCAGAACTTTGTTCCAATTACAGGTATTCAAATACTGATTCTTCTATTTTTTATGGCGAAATGGCATTAAACTTTGCCAGGCAAATTAAGTTTCTCAGGGGTGAAGCCAATACCTTAAACAGGCTCAGTCTAACATTTGCGGGAATGGGCGATTTTCCGAAGGCGTTGGAATTGCAATACAGTGCTTTGAAAATAAGTGAAGACAATAATTTCCAGCTTGAAAAAGCAGCTTGTCTAAGACGTATGGGATTTGTTTACACGGATTTAAAAAATTATAACAAAGCGGTTGGATTATTTATTACAGCCCTTAAGATTGACTCGGCTATTAAAAACAAAGCCGGTGTAGCGATTGCTTATGACAATCTGGGAATGCTCTATCAATACTTGAATAAGGCTGATTCTGCATTGTATTATAACCAGAAAGCTTTTAACGAGCTTAACTATTATAAAGACATGGCAGCAGAACTATACAGGGTTCGGGGTGATATCGAAGCCATGAAAGGCGATAAGGTTTCGGCTGTTAGGTTTTATCAACAAGGTATCCAGGTAACATTAAAGAATAATGATTATCGTAATAGTTCGTTTATCTATTCAAATCTTGCTGCTCTTTACAAGGAGATAAATCAGCCGGATTCAAGTATTTATTATGCATTAAAAGGTGTTGAAGCCGGACAAAGAAGTTCTTTCAAAAAAGGTATCCTGCTTTCCGCAAATTTATTGGCGCAACTATATGATTCTGTCAGCCCAAATAAATCCCTTCGTTACTATAAAATAGCGGCAGCTGTTAAAGACAGCTTATTTGGTGCAGGGAATACCCTGATAATTCAGGCAATGGTAACAAAGGAAGAAGCAAGGCAAAAAGAAATTGAACTGGCAAAAACGGCCTACCAGAATAAGTTAAAACAATACGGACTGGCAGGCGGGTTAGGTGTTGCAGGCATCATTGCGTTTATTTTTTATCGCAATAACCGGCAAAAACAAATAGCAAATATCCTGCTGCAGAGTACGCTTAATAATTTAAAGTCGACCCAGGCCCAGCTAATCCAGTCCGAAAAGATGCTAGTCTTGGTGAACTTACTGCAGGCATTGCACATGAAATTCAAAACCCGTTGAATTTTGTAAATAATTTTTCGGAAATAAATACCGAGTTGATTGAAGAATTAAAAAGTGAAAAGTTAAAAGTGAAAAATGAAAGAAATGAGGCTTTAGAAAATGAACTATTAAATGACATTGCAGAAAATGAAAAAAAAATAAACCATCACGGCAAACGTGCCGATGCAATTGTAAAAGGAATGTTACAGCATGGCCAAAGCAGCAGCGGGCTGAAAGAGCTAACCGATATCAATAAACTGGCAGATGAATATTTACGGCTGGCATATAATGGCATAAGAGCGAAGGACAAATCATTTAATGCAATTTTAAAAACTGATTTCGATGAAAGCATTGGTAAGATCAATATCATTCCGCAGGATATCGGGCGGGTGATTTTGAATTTAATTACAAATGCTTTTTATGCAGTTGATGAAAAGAAGAAATCAGGGATTGAAAACCTGCCTGCCGGACAGGCAGGTTACGAACCAACCGTTTCAATCAGCACAAAAAAATTAAATGGGAAAGTCGAAATAAAAATTACAGATAACGGTAACGGAATACCGAAAAAAATTTTAGATAAAGTCTTTCAGCCCTTCTTCACAACAAAGCCTACAGGACAAGGAACAGGCTTAGGGCTTTCGTTAAGCTATGATATTATTAAAGCGCATGGAGGTGAAATAAAAGTGGAAACGAAAGAGGGAGAAGGCACAGCGTTTATTATTCAGTTAAACATGTAACCAGTTTTTAAAAATATATAATTATGAAACAATTACTAAGCTCATGCCTGTATGTTGCATTTTATTATTTGTTTTCACCTTTAACAGGATACGCACAGGCCCCCACAGATTCAATCAAAAATACCGCACAACACTTAGCCCCGGGAAATAGTTTATTTGACACAGATAAATTACTGGAGATTACTTTAAGTGGCAACATTCGTGAATTAATAAACGACCGTACCGAGACCCCACAATTGCATCCCATAACTTTTTTATACCGGCGGGAAGACAGCACTGAAATTGCTATTGCCGCAGAAGGAAAAACAAGAGGTCATTTTCGCAAGCTTAAAGAAAACTGTTTGTATCCACCCATTGCGATACATTTTACAAAAAGTGAATCACTGGCCTCCTCTATATTTAGAGAACAGGAAAAAATAAAACTGGTAATGCCCTGCCAGGGCGATGAATATGTTGTTCGAGAATGGCTGGTATATAAATTATACAACCTAATAACTCCAAAAAGCTTTAAGACAAGATTGGTGAGGGTAAAATTAAACGATGCCAAAATTAAAAAAACATCGTCCTCCTTTTATGGCATCCTGCTGGAAGAAGAAAAACAGATGGCCAAAAGAAACGGGGCTGTGGCAGTAACAAAAAAATTACAACCAGACGAAACTGAAAGGGAACCTTTTTTAACGATGGCAGTCTTTGAATACCTGATTGGCAATACAGACTGGTCTGTACAATACCAGCAAAATATTAAATTGCTGGCAGCAGATTCAAATGCAGTGCCCACGGCAGTTGCATACGATTTTGATCATGCCGGGCTGGTGAACGCACCCTATGCAAAACCAGCAGAAGAGTTACAGATGAACTCGGTCCGTGAACGCCGGTACCGTGGCTACTGCATCTCCGATATGAAAAAATTTGACGGGGTAATTGCTTTATACAATCACTTAAGAAAAGACATCTATGCCGTGTATACAGATTGTACTTTGCTGGATGAAAAATTTATAAAAGCTACGCTGAAATACCTGGACGAATTTTATGCCATCATTAATAACCCTGTTAAAATGCAAAAAGAATTTAGATACCCTTGCGATAAAAACGGTACCGGCAATGTGGTGATAAAAGGTTTGCGGGAAGAATGATCATTTGCATGTAAGGATGATAAACTTTTAGTAGCAAACAAATACATTCATGCATTAAAATTTATTTTTATTAACACCAGGGAAGGTGAACGGCTACCTTTATTATTAATTGCCTTTCAATTGATAAAAACCCATTTGCTTATAGCCCATTTTGGTTAAGCACAGCGTTATGATACTATTAATGTCTCTGTAGAAAAGAAAAAAAAGCCGGTTACGAAAGATAAAGTTAGCCGTCAATAAATTGACTCTATAAAATAAATTTTATTTTTATAATCCATCTTTGCAATTAACCCTGCTACATAGTAATTTCTTTTCCTGCATCAAAAAATCATTTATTTAATTAGGTTTAAATGCGCTGTTGTTATACATTGATTTATTGAACAAATAATATTTTCCATCTTTATTATTGCGCCAGTATCTGTGCCCCTGAAGGTCGTAATAATACCTGCCGTCAACGGTCTTTTGTGCACTTAAATCATTCACTGAAATTACCTGGGGTATGGGCTCTTTGGGCTTCCTTTTTACCACTACTTTTTTTGCTGCTGAACTATCATTGTTTGTTACACCTGATACCCTAACTGTTGACGTATCTGGATGTATTTTTTTGCTGCAACTTAACAAGCCTGCCATTATAAATATGGCAATTATGCACAGGTATTTTATTTTCATTCACTTTGTTTTATTTATCACTTTCAACAATTTTACCAAAAAATGTTAAAGAGTACATAACCTGTTTTATATTATGGATCCAGAAAATGATATACTGATAGTGGGGCAACTTTTACCCGTCCAAAGAGTAAAAAAGCGAATTTAAAACTGAGTGTTTCGTTTTGCTGGTATCAATCATATTTAAAACACTTAGCCAGCATTTATTTTTCTCAACCAAACAAAAAACAGAATCAAAGTATCTTGTCAATAATAAGGTTCAAAATTTCTATGGCAATCAAAACAATTACAATCAGTTCCAAGGTACTGCTGTGCGAATGTTGATTGATGTCTTTTAATATTTCCAGGTTTTCCCTTACGGTATTTAAACTATCCTGCAGGCTGCTGTGGCGCAACTTTATATCGAGTTCCCGGTTAAGATCGTTATTGATCACATTCAGGTATTCATCGTTCCAGGTAAGATTGGGGCTATCGAAAATGTATATGTTCTGTGTAATTTTATTTTTAAGATTTAGCAACCTGCCAATATATTTTAGCAGCTTCTTTCCTTTAATAGAAAACTTTCCTTTTTCTTCCAGCTCAAGACTAAACTGAAACGTTTGGCTTAATAAAATATTTGATTGTTCAATGTAATAATCAAGCGCCACCGACTGCGCAATATTGAGCATTATAATCTTTGCAATATCAATGGTTAATGCTTTAATGATGAGCCTGTCGAAAATAACTTTGTAAGATGCTTCCGGATCAATTTCCACATCAAAATTTTCCCGTTTTAATTCTGCCTTGTCCAGGTTTAAAATGGTGCGTACCGAATTGATGATATTTGTTTGAGCACTATTATCAACTCCAAAAAAAACAATACTGCCATAATCGAAAATACCAAAATAGGAATTATTTTCTGTGTCGTACATTAATTCTGTAGGGTCTGCATAAATACAATTATAGGCAAGATTATTTTTTAACTCTTTTAGATCAAGCCTGTCGCCCAGGTGATACCCGGTAATTGTCTTTTTCATTTGTTGGTCTTACAATTTGTGATGAGCATATTTTATCAGTAACCTGCAAATTATTATTTGCTTTTATCCCTTAATTAAATATACGATTTTACGCTTGTGTAAAATATACAACCGGATTATTATTTTGTAAATAGTATAATCCGCTAAGATAAAAAAAACGGATTTTTTTGCACTATAAAACCAGTTGGTCATAAAGCCGGGCAAGTGTTTCACCGGGATCTGCACAAAACCCCGGGTGCACTTTGGAGGTTTGAACAATAGTGCTCCTTGTTGCCGTAAGCCACCTGAAACGGGCTGCGGTATCCAACATGCCAATAGGCCCGGCTTCACTACCGCCTTCGCATATACGCTGAATAGCTCCAAGATTCTGAAGCAGTTCCTGCCTGTTTAATCCGCTACAAAATTCGCCTAAGCGTTCCTCGTTCCAGCAGAACCTTGTTTGTAAAAAAAATTGTTTGGCACAATACAGTATCACACCAACGTTCAGAAATTCTTCCCGCTCTACCTTTGGCACAATGCGAATAACGGCGTACTCAAATAAGTGATTTTTTTGCATACTGTGCTTCTTTTACAAAAATGGCTGAATGTGCTAAACGGGATTCTAAAAATTGAACATACAATTTCCGGTGCTGTTCGTTCGATTGAAAAGAGGTATCTGCTGACAACCACTCACCAGGTATTAAATCAACAATATGCCCGATTCGTTCATTGGTAAGTATTGACAAGCAGGCTGCATCAACTGCATCCAGTTCGGTTGCCAGTGGCAGTAATACATGATCTTTTACCAATACAAAAGGCCGGATTGCCTGCTCCTCCCACTGCTGCCAGTTATGATGAAAATATAAACAAGCCCCATGATCTATCAGCCATAATTCTTTATGCCACCATAACATGTTTGTATTGCGTACAGTGCGGTCCATGTTAGTTAGCAAACAATCTAACCACACGATCTGCGAAGCAAGTTTTGCATCAATGGTAGTAACTGCCGGATCAAAAGTAATGGAACCAGAAAGATAATGTAAGGCCAGGTTTAGCCCTACACTTGCTTTAAGCAGGTCCTGTATTTCTTCATCCGGTTCGGTGCGGCCAAAAGCCTCGTCTACATTTGCAAAAACAATTTCAGGCACCCGCAAACCAAGTGCACGGGCTATTTCGCCACCAATCAATTCTGCTATTAGCGCTTTTACCCCCTGCCCTGCCCCACGAAATTTAAGTACATATAAAAACCCATCATCAGCTTCCACAATGGCCGGCAGGGAACCACCTTCCCGCAAGGGGGTAACATACCGGGTTATATCAACGGTTCTTATTTCGGGCTGCTTATTGCTCATGTGTATAATTAAAATTTAAATGGCTGTGTATAAAAAAATACTACGCTTTTAAACAGGAAGCACGAAATGTAAGTTTAAAATTTTAGAAACCATGTCCGAATGTAATTCTTTTTGCCTGATAGGATAGGGCATTGATTCTAAATTTTTAGCAGGCCTCTTAAATAATACCTGCAGCTAAATAACTGCCTTCCTTAAGACTTCATGGCAATATTTTATCAATTTAATAAGCTGTGTTCAAGCAATAAGTGCAACACTTGATTTTAGTAAATATACCTCATTAGGAGTTTTGTAATCAAACTTTCTAACGGGTCTGTTATTAATCATTTTTTCTACTTTTTTTACATCATTTGCAGCCACTTTTGCGAAGTCCGTTTTCTTGGGATAAAATCTTCTTATTACACCATTTCTGTTTTCAACACTTCCTTTGTCTTGCGAAGTGTAAGGTCTTGTAAAAAACGTTTTTATGTTAAGCTCCCGGGCAATTTCCTGATGTAAACCAAAAGCCTGGTCATTATCAAATGTCATTGTTTTCAGGTGCTTATTGTTTTTCATTCTTTTTAAAATCAGTTTTTTTATATGCTTCGGTTTTTTAGAATTTATCTTATCTATGGTTGTTATTAAAGTTGCCCTGTCCAACATTACTAAAAGTCCGCCCTGGTGATTTTTACCAATGATCAGGTCTACTTCTATATCACCCAGCCTTTTTCTTCTGTCTACCAATGCAGAACGCTTTTCAATAGATACACGACCGGGTATCAAACCCCTGCTATCAGTGTAATTACCACGCTTTCTGCGTCTTTTACCGTGTTTTAAAAGCTGGTATATCTTCTTAAAATCTCGGTACTCTTTTCTATTACTAAACTTTGAGTGCCATATAAATTTATAAATAGTTTCATGGCTTACCCCACGTATTTTTTCCTTTTTCCATACGGCACTTATTAACTCCGGGCTAAGCTTTTCAACTGTCATCTTTTTTACAACATCAGCTTTTAATTCAGTTGAAAATAAAATTTGTTTCGATTTTATTTCATGCCTGTTGTCGGTTTTGACTTGTGCTTTTTGAGCACTGTATATTTTTGCACCGGTACCTCTTTTAGGAACGTTTCTTTTTAGCTCCCGGCTAATAGTTGACTTACTTACGCCAATAATTTTTGCTATCGAACTTTGACTGTGCTCAGCCGCTTTTAATGCCTCAATTTGGTATCTTTGACCAAGGGTGAGCTGGAAATAGTTTTTTGCCATTGCAACACAAATTTCGGTTTTCAGTTTCATCCTCCCAGCAGGGGTACCCCTGCTGGGAGGATGAAAACCTTGTGTTGCACTTATTAGTTGAACTTACA
>JANYFT010000123.1 GCA_025359625.1 Ferruginibacter sp. | reverse complement strand
TGCTACTGGTATGCCGCTTAATTTACAGGCTGCTATATGTGACTGCATTGTCTGCGCATGCGTTATGTTTTTGTATTCCATAAACGCAAAGGTCTATAACCATACATTATTATGCAATAAGGGGTTGGTGGAGGGGATACGTATTTTTATTGATTTAAATTGCCTGGCACCCTTGTTATTAATCAATGCGGTGATTTTGTTAGGAGGAATGAAAAGTATTCCAGAAATTTGATCTAACCTATGTTTTTTAACGAGTATATCGAATTGGATACCGCCGGTAAGGAAACAACGGGTAGTTAATTTCTATTACATCCTCAATAAGGTAATAAAAGAACATTGAAGATAGAATTGCTAAAATAACGGAGCCGGAAATTATTTCGGTACAGTATCAGGATATTATAAAATGTACAATGTAGTTTATGATAATATAATCAGATCACCAGAGACGAAAAGAATCGTTTGAATGATTCACAAATACTTCAATACCTGGTTCTGTTCTGAAACAGAATTAACGAAAATAAATTGGTAACTGTCAGTAAACATCTCTCCTGTATTTTAATATAATTAGTTCCTCATTGCAGAAGGCTGCTTAAGGGACAATAACAAAAAACAGTTAAGGTTTTGTGTGAGGATAGTTCCGTATTTGCAGTGCCCGCCCAGGCAATTGGGTTATACCCTTAAAATTATTGTATACTCAACAAAGACTGGTTTTGGTTATAAAAAAGTCCCGTTCAAAGAAAATGAACGGGACTTTTTGCAAATTAAAAATATCTTATTAAGCACCTTTAGTAACAACTACTTTGTCGGTACTCACAACCAAGGGCTCTGTTAAGGCTTTACCTTTTCCAAGATCTACCAATACTGGTGCTGCTACAAAAATAGAAGAATAGGTACCAGTAATAACACCAATCAACATGGCAAAAGCAAAACCTCTTGTTACTTCACCACCAAAAATAAACAGTATCAAAATGGTTAGGAATACTGTTAAGGAAGTCATGATAGTACGGCTTAATGTATCATTGATAGCACGGTTGATGATGGAACCTTTGCTTTCGCCTTTTTTAGCGATACCACTATATTCCCTGATACGGTCAAATACAATCACAGTATCATTCATACTAAATCCAATTACCGTTAAAACCGCTGCAATAAAATGCTGATCAATTTCTAAAGGAAAAGGTACAATGTTTTTAAAGAAAGAAAAAACAGCCAGGGTAACCAATACGTCATGCAGCAATGCTACTATTGTTCCTACAGAATATCTCCAGTCACGAAAACGGGCAAAAATATACAGGAAGATGATGAGCATGGCAAATAAGGTTGCTTTAATGGCACCTTTTTTAAGTTCCTCTGAAATAGTAGGCTGCACCGTTTGGGAACTTAAAATATTATTCTTTGCAAAATTAGCGTAAGTAATGCCTGGCAATACTTTTTGTAGCCCAAGGTACAATTTCGTTTGCACTAAACTATCTGCATTATCAACGCCTTTTTTGTAAGAGGTGGTGATGTTTAAATGCTTGCTGTCACCAACAGTTTTAATAATCGGAAAATCTCCTTCAAAAGCATTTTTCAAATCATCTCTAACCGCATCATTTTTTACGGCTTGTGGAAATGCTACCGTGTAACTGCGTCCACCTTTAAATTCAACGCCTTCGTGAAAGCCGTTAAAATAAGAACCGATGCCCAGTAACAATACAACAATTGAAATGCCATAAGCCACTTTTCTATATTCAATAAACTTAAAACTGGCATGTTGAAAAACCCTTTTAGAAATGCCGGTAAAATAATTGAAGTGACGGTTTTTATTTGTCCAAAAATCAGTGATGAGCCTTGATACCAAAATTCCGCAGAACAACGACAATACGATACCCAGCATTTGTGTGGTAGCAAAACCTAATACAGGTCCCAGGCCAAATACAAACAAGATGGCGGCAGTTAAAAATGTGGTAACGTGAGCATCAATAACAGGGGCCAGCGAACGCCTGTAACCATCGTTTACGGCCTGAGGATATGATTTACCTTTTGTGAGTTCTTCTTTTATCCTTTCAAAAATAATAACGTTAGTATCTACCGCTAAACCTACCGTTAACACAAGGCCTGCAATACCTGCTGCTGTTAATGTGAAGCCCATGGCGCTTAATACGCCGATAGTAAATAATAAGTTTAATATCAGGGAGATATTAGCAACCCATCCACCGCTGTTATAGTATAAAAACATTAAAGAAAAAATTACCAAAAAGGCAATGCCAAAAGCCATCATACCACCATTAACAGAAGCTTCACCTAATGTGGGGCCAACCACTTGTTCGGCAACAATTTTGGCTGGTGCGTTTGTTTTACCTGATTTTAATATGTTGGAAAGATCTTGAGCTTCTTCTGCGGTAAACTTTCCTGAAATTTCTGTTTGTCCACCTTCAATAGCGCCCATTACATTTGGAGCGGTATAAACAATGTCATCAAGGGCAATAGCCACCGGCCTGTTGACGTTATTTTTTGTAAGGTCAGCCCATTTTTTTGCGCCCGTACTGGTCATGTTCATTTTAATGGAAGGAGCTCCTTTCTCATCATATCCCTGAAAAGCCTCTTCCACACTTTCACCATCCATCGGAGCTTTTTCGCCGCCAGGCAATGTTTTAACCACATAAACATACATGTATTTAGCGCCTTTTTCCGGGGCCTCTTCTGTACCTAATAAAATTTTTGAATCGGTAGGAAAATTATTTCTAACCACATCAAGAGAAAGGTAATAATTTAATAATGCCGTATCCTTTACATGAGTAACAAAACTATACTGCTTGTTGTAAGGAACTTTTTCTTGCCTGATATCAAGAGGGGTCATCACCTCAAATAAAGCACTCGCATATTTGGCTTTCTTTACAGAATCACCAATAGCCGAAGAATCTGTAGTTCCGCTTAAAAATGCGGCTAATGATGTAGCGGCATTTTCGTATCCTTTACCAATTTCATCCAGGTTATACACTGACCAAAATTGTAAGTTGGCACTGGCCTGTAAATATTTTCTTACTCTTTCTTTATCGGTTACACCAGCTAACTCAACCTGTATAATGCCTTTGTTTTCGTCAAGGTTAATATTGGGTTGCGCTACACCAAACTTATCAATACGTTTTAATAATATTTTATAAGTTTCGTTAATGGCACCTTTTGCAATGGTTTGTATCTGGCTAACTACTTTATCATCACTATCAGTAATTTTTATAGCTTTTCCAGCTCCAGCAAATATGGAAGCTAAAGGTGTACCTGGGTTTTGCTGTGCAAAGGCTTTGCTGAACAAAGTGATATAATCAGAATTGCTGGCAATTTTTTGAGCAGTAGCCGTTTGTATAGCTTTAATCAATCCGGGGTCTTTTGGGTTATTGCTGATTGATTTCAGCATACCTTCAAGGCTTACTTCCATGGTCACGCTCATACCGCCCTGCAAATCCAAACCAAGGTTCAGTTCATTCTCTTTACATTTTTGGTAGCTGGTGCCAACAACGGGGTAAATACTTTTTTCTTTGGTGCTGTCCAGAATATGGCGCATTCTGATTTTTACCAATGCGTTCTTGTCTTCGCCAGTTGCTTCAGGGTACTGTGATTTTACAATTCTTTCTGCTTGTATTTTTATCTTTGCTTCGTAACTGCGTACCACAAATGTGTACGACAATTCCCAAATGGAGATAAGTATTAAAGCAATGGCGAAAAACCAAACTAAGCCTTTCAATTTCATAATTGGTTACTTTTAGTAGCTACTTTGTTAATTTTTTAGAAGTTTGCAAAGATAGGGGAAAAACTGTTTGAAGACAGTTGGCGGTTTATTTTAGATTTTTCATCATTTTGCACTGTAAATGATCTTTATGCAATTTAAGCATGTATGTTTTTTATCAGCTTGTATATTGGCCTGTTTTTTATGCTTTAATAGGGTAAATGGCCAGCAGGTAAAAATATCCATAAACACTGGTGCGGATACTGCGAAAAAAATTACGCCTGTTGTTGATAGCAGTAAAACGGATAGCCTGATGGTTCAACTGTTGCAACAGTATCCCCAATATTTTGATAGTATACTTAAAAACAAAAAGCAGTGGAATGTTCAATTTATTTATACCCGGGTTGACAAAGGGGCCAATGGTATACCTGCTTTAAAAAATTATTATTTTAATGTTAACCCCAGTCAATATTTTTATCCGGCATCTACTGTTAAGCTACCAATATGTTTACTTGCTTTGCAACGATTAAACGAATTAAAACAACAAGGTATTGACAGGAACACCACCATGATAACAGAGCAGGCGCAACAAGGCCAGACACCTGTTTACAACGATCCCACCACACCTGATGGAAAACCGACCATTGCCCAATACATAAAAAAAATATTAATGGTGAGCGACAATGATGCCTATAACCGGCTGTACGAATTCTTGGGCAGGGAATATATTAACCAGCAATTGCATCAAAAAGGGTATGAAGATGTGCAGTTGTTGCACAGGTTAAGTGTTCCCTTATCTCAAGATCAAAACAGGGCAACCAACCCAATCAACTTTTTAGATAGCGCCAACAAGATTGTATACAGCCAGCCAATGCGGTGCGACTCTTCAAAATATGAGCAAAGACAGGATTCTCTTGGCACAGGGTATTATAGTGGAGACAAAATGGTAGAAGGTTCGATGGACTTTTCTGCCAAAAACAGAATCAGCCTGCAAGACCTGCACAACATTTTATTGAGTATAGTATTTCCTGAAAAAGTAACGGCCTTTCAAAGATTTAATATAACAGCCGATGACAGAAATTTCATACTGAAGTACATGAGCCAGTTACCAACAGAAAGCGTATATCCGCCTTACGCTGCCGACACTGTAAATTACTGGCCTGCCTACTGTAAGTTTTTATTATATGGTTCAGAAGCGGGAGAGCTTTCAAAAAATATCCGCATTTTTAATAAGGTCGGTGATGCTTACGGGCAAATGATTGACGTTGCTTACATTGTTGATTTTGATAAGAAAATAGAATTCTTTTTGTCAGCAATTATTTATTGTAACACCGATGGTATTTTAAATGATGACAAGTATGATTATGATACCATTGGCTTTCCATTTATGAAACACCTGGGCGAAGTGTTTTACCAGCTTGAGTTAAACCGGAAAAAGAAAATTGAACCAGATTTATCATCGCTGAAATTTATTTACGACAACAATAAGTAATTTGTTTCAATAGAAATAAATCATCAGGTTATATATCACCTATTTCTCAGTAAAAAAGTATTGTCCGGGCTAAAAAGCAACGTGGTACATCGTTGTGTCACCCTCTTGTGCTTTTTTAGCCTTTTGGTACGCTCACAAAATTTGCCACTCTATATTGTTTTGTGGCAGTATTATTCTCCCCATTTTCTCTCTTAAAAAATATTGGCGTAAAGTGTAACAAAAAAACTTTATCATCTGATTACTCCCGGAACCAGAGAGCAAAAGGTACAAAAAGTAGGCATGTCAAATAACTCCCCGGACCATTGTCCCGATCCTTATCCGGAGGGGATGGGGGTGTGTTTTTTCAACTTACCAATCAATAAATGTTTTGTTTCTTGTAAATTTGCAATTCTAAAATTAAAATACATGCATTTTTCTTCTTTATTAGATCGCTTTGCAGAACCTGAAACATTAAAAATGGCCAAGTTGGGCCGGGAATTGAGGGCAAAAGGAATTGACGTAATTGACCTTAGTTTGGGAGAACCAGACTTTGATACGCCACAACACATTAAGGATGCGGCTATAAAGGCCATAAACGATAACTGGAGCCACTACACACCTGTTGCAGGCTTTGCCGATTTAAGAGAAGCCGTGTGCACCAAATTAAAACGAGATAATAACTTAGAGTACAAACCTGAAAATATTGTTACCTCTACTGGCGCAAAACAAAGTTTAGCCAATGCTATTTTAGCAGTAGTTGATGATGGGGATGAAGTGGTGATACCAACACC
>JANYFT010000073.1 GCA_025359625.1 Ferruginibacter sp. | reverse complement strand
GAAAAGAGGTATTATTAAGAGAGACTCTAACCCAAAACAATCAAAAAGCCTTCAAAGCTTTTTTGTTGTTTTGGGTGGCAGATTATCAGGCAGCCGCTGCAGCATAATAGAGCGCTTCAGGTGTTTTATACTCTAAGCTTTGGTGCAATCTTTTGGTGTTATAAAATTGCATATACTTGCTTACTCCGTGGTATAAAGTTACTCCGTTTTCATAGGCTTTCAAATAAATATCTTCATACTTGATACTTCTCCAAAAACGCTCTATAAAAATATTGTCTATTGCCCTTCCTTTACCATCCATGCTTATCTTTATTTCATAGATTTTTAATAACTTAACATGAGCTTCTGAAGTAAATTGACTACCCTGGTCGCTGTTAATTATCCCGGGCTTGCCATGGCGCTCTATCGCCTCTTTTGTTATGGCTGAGCACCACTCGGCAGTCATGCTGTTGCTGATTCCACAACCCACGACAAAACGGCTATAGACGTCTATTACTGCATATAGATATAAGAATCCTTTGGCCATTGGCAGGTAGGTTATATCAACCACCCATACCTGATTACTATGTGTAACCGCCAGCCCTTTTAATGAATAGGGATACTTATAAGATGCTTTGTCAGCAATGCTTGTATGTGGTTTCTGGTATAATGTCCGCCAGCCTACATGTGTCATCAGCCGTCTCACTTTTTTAGTATTAACTACAAATCCAGCGGCAGCCAATAAAGCAGTTAAACGTAATACCCCATAAAATGGCGTGTCAAAATACTGCTCTTCAAGCCACCGCATTATTACTAAATTTTCGGCTGTTTCAGCTCTGAGATTATAGTAAAAACGGCTTCGCTGCAGAGACAATAATTGGCATTGCTTTACAACACTTAATTGCCCATGGTTAGCTTCTACCATCAGGCATCTTTCAATGGCGGGCATCACTTCAATTTTTTTTTAAGAAAATCATTTTCAACTTTTAACTGCCCGATCAGGCCATACAATTCCTGCATTTTCTTATCGTTATCCTCCTCCAGAGAAGCCGTATTTTCTTTATCAAACAACATTGGGGCATTGGCAAGAAATTCCTTTTCCCATAGGTTAGCCTGAGTGGGATGCAGCTCATATTTCTTGCAAATCTGCTCTATTGTCAATTACTCTTTAATAGCCTCAATCGCTACTTTTGCTTTAAAATCTGATTTAAATTTTCTTCTTGGTTTAATAGACATAATTACAGGTTATATTGTTAAAATTACTTTTAACTACCTGTCCTAAATTTAGGGAGTACTATCCTACCGGGCATATGCTGTTTTTTACCAGGTTATTATCAATACGCAGATTTCCATCTTGCAGGTATACGTTTAGTTTATCCCAACGGGCAAGGGTATATTGCAGTGCCATGCCCAATGGGCTTTTGGGTAAGGCGCTGAGGAGTTGCGTTTGCAGCATTTGGTGCAATGCTGTAAGTCTGGGTGCAGCATGCTGCTGCCGGTAGTTTTTTATTTCGTCTGAGCTGTAAGTATTTTCTGTGCAATGTTTTTCTACCGCATACAGTAATTGTATTTGGGTAAGTACTTCACTTGCTTTGCTGTTATCAAAACTTTGCGCATCTATAAATTTACGGCGTGCATGTGCCCAGCAGTTTAAGGCGATGATTCTTTCTACATCATCAAATTGATTGTAGGCGGCATACCCATCTGTTTGCAGGTAGCCCTGGTAATTTTTCAATGTTTCTTTCGGCCACTCTGCGGCACGGCCAGTTTGGTATTTAAACAATACCTGGCGGCTTTCGGTGTTGTAATACACCCAGTAATATCCCTGGTGGGTTGTACCTTTTTTTGTTTTGTCTAAAACCTTTATGGGTGTTTCATCAACCCCGAGATATTTTGTAGAAAGTACTTGTTGTTCGTGTGCTTCAAAGAGTGGCTCTATTAAGTTGCAGCCTTGTTTAAACCAATTGTTAACCGTGTTATCTTCTATGGTTATTTTTTGGCGGGTAAACATTTGCAGTTGCCTGTAAATAGGTAAGTGATCAATATATTTACTTACCATCAGGTGCGATAATAAAGAAGCTCCCACATAACTTTTTGCTATGGGCATCTTGGGCAATGCGGCTATCACACGTGTTGCTTGTGTGCCCTCTTCATTGGGTTTTATATACTCCGGGCGAATGTATTTTTTTACATACAGTTCGCCTTGCTGGTATTCTAATATTTCTGTTACTTCTTTGCCTACCGGGGTTAAGCCGGTTACATCTTCTGCTGGTGCTAAGATAATTTCTTCTCTGCGTAAGTGCGCTGGCAATGGTTTGCGGCCCGGGTGGTTTACCCGCACAACGGTTTGTTTTACATCATACCCTTTTACATGTTTGGTGCTTTCTACCACCACTTCGGCCAGCTGATCGTTTTGGAATAAAACGATTTGTTGCTCGTTGCTGTTAGGGTTAAGTTTAAACTTTTCTTGTTTGCCACTGAAAATAAATTTTTGTAATTCTATAATCTGTAGCTGTAATAAATTTATTTTTTGAGATTGAAGATTGGTTGCCTCCTCATGCCTGGCAATTATTATTTGGAAGTTGGCAATGGCTTTTTTGCGATCATCATTTACTACCAATAACTGCTCATACAAGCTTTTAAAATCGATATGTTGCGCTGTGTTATTGATGGCGTAAAACTAATACATTGCACTGGCTTTAAAGCATTGCTGCCACTGATTTTAAGTAGTATTTTTACACATAGGTGGTATATCTTTTTTTGTGTTGTACCGATTTTAAAACGATGCCCTGCAGGATGTGTTGCAACTGTACATGGGTAAGTAAAATACCGGTACAGTTTTGCGTATTACCTGGTCTATCAAAAGTACCTTTCTCTAATCTTTTTTCATATAAGGCAAAGCCATCTTTGTCCCATTGTAACAATTTTATTTGGTTGTGCCGCTTGTTGATGAACACAAATACATCGCCCAATAAAATATTTTTATGCAGTTCGTTTTGCACAATGCCGCAAAGTCCGTAGCAGCCCTTGCGCATATCTACAACGGCATTATAAAAATAATACCGCTCATGGCTATTGAGGTGCAGCATTTAGTTCACTAAATTTTTTACATAATCAACCGGTGGCATATTTTCAAAACAAATGCGGGTGCCGCTGGTAAAAATGATACTTACCGGTGCAGTTGCCGGTGCCGGTGTAATGGGTATAAATTTACCTATAGGCACAGGCCGTAATTTATGTTGCCAGTAATAATAGTTGGATCGTTTTAGCTGATGCTGATGGCAGTAGGCTGCTACTGGTATGCCGCTTAATTTACAGGCTGCTATATGTGACTGCATTGTCTGCGCATGCGTTATGTTTTTGTATTCCATAAACGCAAAGGTCTATAACCATACATTATTATGCAATAAGGGGTTGGTGGAGGGGATACTTCTTTTCCACAACAGCTACAAGTATATTTTATAGTTTCTGTCATTAGTTTTCTCTGTCAAATTTTGGAACGGAATGTGTCTTGATAAAATTGCTACAACCCCGTAAATATATAATATAAAACGCTATAAAATGCCGGTTCTCTAAAAATAGTAGTGTTGATAATCAACTTATTATTGTTATGCATTTTGTATTGTCGTTAGTACAATACACTTCCCGTATGTATCCCATTTTACAAAAAATGTAAAGTTATTTTAAGGCTTAAACTATAAAGTAATGTCTGTACTACCCTTAAATCATTTGATAATTTTCATCATACACACGTTGGCAGCACAAAACCCTTTTGAGCACTAACGGCAGGCTACGCATAAAGTATACAAACCCACCTAAAGCCCGGTGTTGCTGAACAGCGTATGAGCCAAAAGCCCCAATCCTTCCCGGTTCGGGGCTTTTGCATTTTATTTTAAAAAATTTTATTTGTGGGGGCTTTCGGCTATACCACATAATGTTGGCAGCAGTGCTTCTGCCCGCAATGATGTCACTTTTGATTGACTGTCGCTGGTGGCGTAATTCCACACAATCTAAGGTACACAACCATTTGTCCATAATGTTCATTGGAATGTGTCAAAGCATAAAAAGTAAGGTCAAGTCTCGACAGCTTTCTCCACATGTAGTCAATCTCGTCCATAGCATTTTGGTTTGTCAATGTAGAAATTGCCTTACGACCAATAGCAAATGAACTTTTCAAGTATTCAATAATCTCTTTTTTAGTTTTAAGAGTTTTCGGTCCATTTACATCTTCAATGTCTGCCCGAACACTGTCGCCTATAATTGCACTCCACATAAAAATGTTGTCGGTTGCCAAGTGCAAAATTTGTCCTCCAAAGGTTCTAACGCCTTTAAAGTTGCTATTTTTGATTTTAAGACTTTCTGGTGTAAAATTGAATTTGTCTTCTGACATTGCTTCGGCTGCTGTCAAAATATCGCTTTCAATTTTAGTGAATAGTCTTTCAACTGCTGGTGTAAGTGATTGTTGTCCGAAGGAAGTCGTTATTGAAGCAACGTTGAAAAGAAAAATCCAAATCAATTTCTTATAAAAGGTCATTGTCCAAAGATTTAAAGTGAATATTGATGTCCGCCCGCATTGCTGCCAACGTTCGAGGTGCCGCAGGGCTGGTATTTTATAACTGTCTGCCTGGCAACTGAAGCCGATTAAAATTACTAATGTTGAAGTTAACAACTAAAAGCCAAATAGAATTCGGTCAAGCCCGATATTAGTTGATAGTAGTATTGTTGTTTGCTATTCTGTCTGCCAGCCTTGCGGCAAACCTTTATTAGCGGCATGTGCTTCATTTCCCTGATTTTTCAAGTGCAATTTTTATCGCATTATAAGCATTTACTATTCCACCTGTTACTGATAAACTGCTGAACTGCACCTGTGTTTTTGTTTGGGGCTTGTTTACTATTTGATTTGGTCTGAATGTTGATTTTAGAATGATGTCTTTTACTTGTTTCATTGTCAAATGGGGAAAGTATGAATAAAGCAACGCTGTCACACCACTTACCATTGGGGTTGCCATACTGGTTGCGGATTTAAAATCATATTGATTATTCGGGACACATGAATAAATATCACTTCCAGGTGCCAACAAATCAACATTCAGCTTTCCATAGTCCCCATATGGATGTGCTAACCGATAATCAAAAAGTGCTCTATTCCAGCCAACGGTTATAAAGTTTGAAGCTCTACTTCCATTTCTATAAATTGCAATCGGATAATGATAATTTATTGTACTGTCAATATTTACCCCATCATTGCCAGCAGCGTGAAAAATCAAAACGTTTTTCTTTTCGTATCCCCTCCACTAACCCCTTGTTTATAACTTAATACGTTCAGCATAATTTTGCGGCAGCAGTTGGTCTATAGCATTTATTTTATGGTCGTTGATATTTTCAAAAACGTAGGTGAGCCATTGTATAGGGTTTACGTGGT
>JANYFT010000070.1 GCA_025359625.1 Ferruginibacter sp. | reverse complement strand
TTCCCTGAATATTTTTTCATTTTTTCCCAATGCCCATGAATTAGACAGTACGAGTAACTGCTCTTTGTTATACCCCAGCTTTTTATTTTGGATGTATTTCATTTGCTGGTAAATAACAATTGTACCAACAATTAAACTGATAGAGATAAAGAATTGAAAAACTACTAGTCCACTCCGCAAGCCCAGGCTGTTGGTACTTGCGCTCATTCGGCCCTTTAATGTTGCAATCGGATTAAAAGAAGAAAGAAAAAATGCTGGGTAAATCCCCGCCAGCACACCCACCAGTAAGCCCAGTGCAATAAACATTAGCAGTGGTTGAATACTGAATCCAATGCTTAAACTTTTTCCTGACAAATCATTGAACACGGGCAATGCCAGTTGAACCATCACAAACGAAAGCACCAAAGCTATAAAAGTGAGGAGCACAGACTCTACTAAAAATTGTTCTACCAATTCAGATTTGCGGGAACCCATCACTTTTCTTACACCCACTTCTTTTGCCCTTTTAGAAGCACTTGCAGTAGAGAGGTTGATGAAGTTGATGCAGGCTATCAGCAACATAAAAATAGCTACCGCACCAAAAATGTACACATACTTTATATCACCACCTGGTTCCATTTCATAACTACTGTCAGAGTGCAAATGAATATCCCTTAAAGGCTGTAATGCAAAGCCTAGTGAATTGCCTTTGGTTCTGAATTGTGCAAGGCTGATGCCCATTGCCTTTAGTATCTGCGGCCCCATATATTTTTCTACCATGCCGGGCAATTTTGCTTCTAACTTTTTGTAATCGTAGCCTTGCTGCAACACGAGGTAAGTAAAAAAATTCGACGTCATCCAGCTATCTAATTTTGCTTCACTGTAGCCAGCCATGGCACCAAACATATCAAAATGAAAATGTGCATTGGAAGGAATCTTATCAATAACACCGGTTACTTTGTACAACTCGCTGTTGTTATTAAAATCCAGTGTTTTACCAATCGGGTCTTCGTTACCAAAATATTTTTTTGCAAGATCATTTGTAATAACAAGGGTGTTTGGTTGTTGTAATGCCGTTGCAGGATCACCTTTTAAAAAGTGCATGGTAAACACAGTAAAAAAGTTGGCATCCACAAAAGCAAATTCACCATCTTTAAATTTTTTATCGCCGTAAGTTACTCTTGGCCTGCCTGCCACATGTAACCTTGTAGCCTCCTGCACTTCAGGATAATCGGTCTTTAATGCTGCAGCAGTGGGTGGCATTACGGTGGCCTCATTTATTTTACCTCCGTTAATATTAGATTGAAAAAGCACCCTCACAATCCTATCTGCTTTTACATTAAACCGGTCGTAGCTCATTTCATCCTGCACAAAAAGCATAATGATAAAGCATACAGAAATGCCGATGGACAGACCCAATAAATTAATAATTGAAAAGGCTTTGTTTTTAAGAACATTTCTCCACGCTGTTTTAAAATAATTTTTTATCATAGTTTGGCCGTTAAGGTGTTTAGACATTTTGTTTCTTTCAGGTTAATTTGACGATACTACGGTCTGTAACAACAGCCATGCCACGCTAATAACCTTTCCTGTAAAGGGTTACACCGTGTATTTAAAAAAAAGTGTACGAAACCGGACAGTCAATGTCTGATTTCGTACAGCAGGTGGATAGATACGCTGATGATGCTGATTGTAACAGATGTACACAGATTAGAAATTCATACTATTGATTGATACGCTGATGAGGCAGATTTTAACGAATGCGCACAGATGAGAAAAAGCATTTAAAAAATCCGATAAATCTCCTTTATCCGCCTCATCAGCGTTTCTATCCATTTAAAAATTATCCACTACCTAATCTGTTTTTAAACTTTTTATGGGGTTAACAACTGCCGCTTTTATCGCATGAAAACTTACGGTAATCAAAGTAATCAGCAGTGTTCCGGCACCGGCCAATGCAAACATCCACCAGCTTATATTGATGCGGTACGGATAATCCTGTAACCAGTTGTGCATTAAATACCAGGCAACCGGCGATGCCACTACAAATGCAATAGCTATAAGAATAATAAACTCTTTTGAAAATAAATATACAATGCTGCCTTCTGATGCGCCCAACACTTTGCGAATGCCAACTTCTTTTATGCGTTGTACCGCCATGAACGAAGCCAGGCTATACAACCCGAGACAGCTAAGGAATATAGCGATGGCTGCGAAAATTTTATACAACTGCGCCAACTGCTTTTCCTGTTTGTAAAAATTGTCAATTTTATCATCAAGAAATTTGTATTCATACACAAAATTTGGAAATGTTTCCTCCCATATTTTTTTAACAGATTGCAGCGTAGAAGAAATGTTTGTCGTTGCAAGTTTTATTCCGGCCTGGTTGTACATAGTATTGTTTGTGGTAATCAACAATGGTGCAAGATCATTGCGAAAAGACCTGTCATTAAAATCTTTTAATACACCAACAACGGGGCATTTTATCTGGCCGTTCCACATAGTTATTTCTTTATTCAATATGTCTTCAGGGTTTTTTATTCCCAAACTTTTCATCATCGACTCATTCACTAAAAATTCTCTTGTGTAACCAGAGGGTTGCAAATTTCTTCCGGCTATTAAAGGTAGCTTGTAAGCCTGCACATATTTATCGTCGGCGAATTTGGTAATGGCTTTAAAATCTTCTTCTTTTGTTGCATGGTCAAATTTAAATGTGCTCCACATATCATTAGCATCTTCAACCGGTGTGTTGGAACTGAAGCTTACTTCCTGCACACCGTTTACTTGCAATAACTTATTCTTTAAATAATCCAGCCTGCTGATGCGAAGGCTATCTACACGAAAAGGAACATTTACAATTGCCTCTTTATCGAAGCCTAACGGCTGATCCATAAAATAATTCATTTGCTTAACTATGATAAATGTTCCAATGATGAGTGCCTGTGCAATGATGAATTGAAACACCACCAATCCCCTTCTTAATGAAATTCCCTTTACAGTATTTGCTGTGAGTTTACTCTTTAAAGCATTAACCGGATTGAAACCTGATAAAACAATAGAAGGATAAAAACCGGCGAGTGCGGTTACAACGATTGTTACCGTGAACAGAAATAAAATAATTGCAGGATTGGTAAGTATGTTGAATGAAAGCGAAAGCTCTAACAATTGATTTACAGAAGGCAATGCCAGCATAGTAATAACTGCTGCAAGCATTACAGCAACGGTAACTATCAAAAATGTTTCAATGATGAACTGGATTTGCAATTGAGATTTATTACTCCCTAAAACTTTTCTTACGCCTACTTCCTTTGCTCGGTTAACGGCTTGTGCAGTGGAGAGGTTGATAAAGTTTGTGCAGGCAATTAACAGGATGAATGCTGCAATCAGCCATAATACATTTAGCAGTTGATGACTGATTGTTTTATTGCTGTAATTACCTGTTTGTGTGTCATAATGCACCGCACTTAATGGTTGTATAATATGACTGTCTTTGTTTTCAGGCGATTGAACTCTTTTTGAATAGGCTCTCAGTTGTTGATTAAAATTGTCGACAGAAGTATTCGGCGGCAACAAAATATAGCAACCAAAATCAGCATTCGTTTTATCCTGCCAATCGGCGGACTTTGCCATGTCTTCTGAACTGCTTGTTCCATAAGCCACCACCAATTTTAGCTGAAAGTCTGTTTTTGCGGGTATGGTCGCAAGTATGCCGGACACTTTCAATACATCAACGCCGTGACTGAATATATTGCCGCCTGCTTCCAGTTTAATAGTTTTACCTATTGCTGTTTTCCAGTCACCAAAATATTTTTCTGCAATCTCTTTTGTAAGCAATACGTTGCCCGGATCATTTAATGAGGTATACGAACCTGTAAGCAGGGGAAAATCAAACATGTTAAAGAATGAAGGCGCCGTAAAAAATACGCCTTTGTCTTCTTTAAATGTCTTTACCGAAGTTCCGTTATCGTTAGGTATCAGCAATTGATCATTGTGGCTTGCCCAAATTGGAGCAACCTGTTCTATTTGGGGGAAAGCAGTTTTCAATCCTGCAGGCATTGGAAAAGGAACATCTTTTCCATAAGCAATAGTTGCTGCATCGGCATGATGATATTCGGTTAGCACACGATAGATGCGATCTTTTTTTGAGTGAAAATTATCGAAGCTTGTTTGAAATTGTATAATGATAAAGATCATCATACAAACGGCAATACCTGCAGCAAGCCCGGTTATATTTACGATGGTGAATCCTTTATTACGGGATAAATTTCGCCAGGCAATTTTGAAATAATTTTTTATCATGGTTTGTTCTTTTAGGCGTTTTTTCTCTTTTGGTTAATTTGACAACTTCGGTTTATTTATAGTCTCTGCATTATTAATTATTCATTAAAAAATTATCCATTAAATTAATCTGCTTTTAAACTTTTTATCGGGTTAGCAACGGCTGCTTTTATTGCCTGGAAACTTACGGTTGCCAAAGCAATCAGCACCGCCATACACCCGGCTGCAAAAAATATCCACCAACTTATTTCTATCCGGTATTGATAATTCTGTAGCCAGTTGTGCATCATCCACCATGAAACCGGAAAAGCTATTATGCAGGAGACACAAACCAGTTTTAAAAAATCTGCTGATAACAAAGCAGCAATGCCTGAAATACTTGCTCCCAGCACTTTTCGTACACCTATCTCTTTGGTTCTGCGTTCGGCAGTATAGGCTGCAAGCCCAAATAAACCAAGGCATGAAATAACGATAGCCAATGCAGCAAATACCCTTGATAATTTACTGATGAGCTGCTCACTTAAAAACATATTGTTGAACTGGTCGTCTACAAACCTGTATTCGAAAGGATAAGCAGGATTGCCTTTCTTCATCACGGCTCCAATTTTTGCCAACGCAGTTTCAGCATCACTGCCTGCAGTTGTTCGTACATACAAAAGGTTTGCGGCCTGCGGTATGCAATAAAATATTACTGGTGCAGACTGCTTGTACATATTGCCATACACGTAATCTTTTACAACACCTGTTACCTTCATATAAGTGGTTCCGTTATTGCCCTGGCGCTGCATCGTTTTACCAACTGCCATTCCTTTTCCAAGCAGTTTTTCCATTGATTGGGTAACAATAACATTAAAGACCGCTGTTGAATCTTTAGGAATGTGGTTATCTCCAAACTCTACCAGATCTGCAACCACAAAATCTCTGCCGGCGGTAAGGTGCATAGCCGTTGTTGATATAAATTCAGGACTTACCAATCTTTGTGAAATAACAATATTGCTATTGGGGGTTTTACCCTGCCAGTCGATGCTGGTGGTGTTATTGCCGTCTGAAATTATTTCATGATCGGCCAATGCTGCATTAGCTGCAATCCCTGTATTTAAAAGGTCTTGTTTAATGGAGAAGAAATTTTTTACTAAATCTCCCTGTGCATTTATTTGTATCAGGTTGCTTTTATTGTAACCAAGGTCCCTGCTTTTAACATGCTGTATCTGCTGGTAAATAATGATGGTGCCAATGATCAGTACAATGGAAACAACAAACTGTACCACTACCAATCCTTTTCTTGTAAATGAAGCACCTCCTGCTTTTAGTTTTATTCCTTTTAAAACAAACACGGGGTTAAATGATGACAGGTAAAGCGACGGATAACTGCCGGCAACAAGGCCACAGATCAATGCAAGCAACAACAATGTGCCTGAATGATATGGATTGGTTAACCCTGGGGAAAGATTTTTTTGTACCAATAAATTAAATGCCGGCAGGATGAGAAAAATGAGCAGGCCGGCGGTAACGGCAGCAAGCAAAGCCATAAATATTGCTTCGCCAATGAATTGAAAAACCAATGTTTTTTTTCCCGCCCCCAACACTTTTCTTACCCCAATTTCTTTTGACCGCTTCTCACTGCCCGCAGTGGCCAGGTTCATAAAGTTGATGCAGGCAATTAATAAAATGACCCATGCAATGATACTAAACAAACGCACATACTGAATTCTTCCACTGCCTGTTGGCTTTCCATTTTCAAAATCATCACGCAAACGCCAGTCGTTCATGCCAAATAAAAACACATGTACAGAGGATGTGGCAGTTTCATTTTTTTGTGTGGTAAAATCATACAAGGGATTTAATAACTGTTTGTTCAATAAGGTCGCATCAACACCCGGTTTTAATTCAACATAAGTGCTGAGGCCAAAATTATTCCATCTGGCTGCCCATGGGTTTTCATCAAACCAAACTTTAAAAGGTACCAGCCATTCAAATTGCATGGAGGAATTTTCCGGTAGGTCTTTCAACACGCCTGTCACTACGTAATCTTGTTTGTTATCCATACGCACTGTTTTACCAACAATATTTTTTTCATTGGCAAAAAATTTCCTTGCTGTTCTTTCCGTAATAACTATTGAATGCAACTGCAAAAAAGCAGTACTTGCATTGCCTTGTAAAAATGGCAAGGTAAACATGCTGAAGATAGAAGGCTCCGCATACCTGCCAGATGCAGTAACAGATTTATCACCGATGCCAAACAACATTGAAGTGCTGCCTTCTGTTGCACGGCAGGTATTGGCAATACCGGGAATTGTTGCCTGCATTGCCGGCCCTATTGGCCCTGGTGTTGAAGAATGTGTGAATACTCCATCATCAACATTGTTGTTGGTGGTAACAAGAAACAACCTCTCCTTTTTCAGGTTATTAGAATCATAATTCACTTCATCTTCTACCCACAGAAAAATTAATCCTGCACAGGTGATACCTATTGCCAACCCAAAAATATTCAGGAAACTGTAACCCTTGTTTTTCCAAAGACTACGGGTGGTTGTTTTAAAGAAATTTTTTAGCACGGTTGGCTGTTTAGATGTTTTGTTTCTTCTGTTTATTTTGACAACTTTGATTTATTTGATGCTTAATATTATCAATTATGCCCACATCCCTAAAAAGGGCGAAATTTTACTACTTCAATTTATCCGCAGGTTCCACATTATCCATTATCCACTAAAAAATTATCCATTACCTAATCTGCTTTTAAACTTTTTATCGGGTTAGCAACGGCTGCTTTTATTGCCTGGAAACTTATAGTTAGCAATGTAATTAAGATAGAGCCAACAATGGCTACACCAAAAATCCACCAACTGATAGCCGTTCTGTAATCGTAGTTCTGTAGCCACTGGTGCATACCATACCGGGCCAGCGGTATGGCTATTATACAGGCAATGATGACAAGCACCAGAAAATCTTTAGATAATAATTTCCATAAATTAAAAACAGAGGCTCCCACCACTTTTCTAACGCCAATTTCTTTTGTACGCTGTTCTGCAACAAATGATGCCAGGCCAAATAACCCTAAGCAGGAAATAAAAATGGCCAGTATGGCAAATACACTTGCCAGTTTACCAATGCGCTCTTCACCTCCGAATTTTTTGGCAAAATCTTCATCTACAAATTTGAATTCGAATGCAGTGGAGGGATCAAACTTTTTAAACACAGCTTCTATTTTACTGGTGGCGTCATTGGGGGCAAGGGCCGGATTTATTTTTAACGTCATGATATTGCCCTGTTCATAAGTGCAGTGAAACATAGCAGCACGAACGGGCTTGTAAACAGATTCCGTCAGCATATCTTTTACAATTCCAATTACTTTAAAGGGTTTATCATTCCAGGTAATGATTTTATTAATGGGATCTTTTATACCGATAAACTTAGCAGCAGATTCATTTAAAATAAATGCAGCAGAATCGGTAGCGAATTCTCTTGAAAAATCACGGCCTTCTTTTATTTGCCAGCCGATCACTTTTCCATATTCCGGCGTTACGCCTGAATTTGGAAAATCAACCGCCAGGTTGGGGTCTTTCCCTTCCCAGTTAAAACCTCCGTTGCTGTTCCATACATCTGTAACCGGGCTGGTAGATTGCGTCATCTCAACAATTAAATTTCTGCTCTTCAAATCATTTCGCACCGCTTCATATTTTGAATAGATAGTTTCATTGATACCAACACTGACAAGGCTTTCACGATTGTAACCAACGGGCCGGTTTTTAGCATGCTGTATTTGCCGGTGCACCACTATAGTGCCGATAATTAAAATAACCGAAACGGAAAACTGTAACACCACTAATACTTTGCGGGGGATGGCAGCAAAACGGCCAACCCTGAATGTACCCTTTAGAACTTTTACCGCCTGAAAAGATGATAAATACAATGCAGGGTAGCTGCCTGCAATTAAACAGGTAAAGATGCTAAACCCAATTCCCATAATCCAAAAAACAGGGTTAAACCACAACAGCGTTAATTTTTTATCGGCAATCTCATTAAAAAAAGGAATGAATATTACTACCAAAAACAAGGATATAATAAAAGCAATAGTTACCACCAAAAAAGATTCGCTGAAAAACTGTGCTATCAATTGGCTCCGGTCAGAACCAACTGCTTTTCTTACACCAACTTCCTTAGCTCTTTTTTCGCTTCTTGCCGTACTTAAATTCATAAAATTAATACAGGCCAGCAGCAATACAAACAAGCCTATTATTCCAAACAGCCACACATATTGTATACGAACACCGATGTTGATACCATTTTTAAAATCGGCATACAAATGCCATTTTTTC